>JBLIGH010000013.1:0-19902 GCA_047636855.1 Pseudorhodobacter sp. | reverse complement strand
ACCCTCGATCTCGGCCAATATCGGCGTCTATCCGACAGAACCGATGGCAGACCCGTTGGGTGAATGGCTGACAAGCTGCAAAGATCTTTCAGCCTTCGCGCGCGCAGATCATCTGGTATTGCCGGGGCATAAGCTGCCCTTCACCGGCCTGCCCCTGCGTCTGGTTCAAATGGCCGAGAATCATCACGGCGCGTTGTCGCGGCTGCGCGCGCATTTGACGGTGCCGCGCACGGCGGCGCAATGCTTCATGCCCTTGTTCAAACGCGAAATTGAAGGCGCCGCTTACGGGCTTGCGCTGGTCGAAGCTGTCGCACATTTGAACCACCTCTTGCATCAGGGCCGCGTTTCCCGGACCATGGGGCAAGATGGCGCATGGAGGTGGATGAATGGACAATCTGATTAAAACAGCCGCTGAGGTTTATGAAAACACCGCGATGCCCTGCGGTCGCGTGGTGCATTCAGATCCGACAACCCCTGCGACACCCGAGCAGCTTCCCTTGCCGCCAGCCGTTGCTAAAAAGCCAATCTCGCAGAAAAGCGCCGCGGAATGGGCCTACGAACGGGTGATCATGTATCTGCAAAATTTTGAAGAGCAGCTCGATAAAGATCACGAGGTCGCAATGGGCTTCACTGGTGGCTCTACCGGGGTGCTGCGCATTGAAGGCGTTGGATATTTTGACCCGGATCTCATTACATTTTACGGCAAAGACGCGACAGAAACGAAAGTGCAGCTTATCCAGCATGTAACACAGCTGAATGTGATGCTGCGCGCCGTTTCCAAGCAAACCCCTGACGAAGACCCACCCCGCCGCATTGGCTTTCGTCTGGCGCAGGATCTGGGCGAGACGTGATGTCACGCCCCAAAATTTGCCGCTTTAGCCCACGTGACAGCGCGTGGCTAATCAGGTAAACGGATTCGGAACAGTTTTACGGGAGATGCCTCAATGGCCGAACACAAGCATGGCAGCATGGATATCAAGGTTCAGGAAAAGACCTTTGACGGATTTATCCGCATGGTTACATGGGGTGCCGTAATTTCGATCGGGACCCTCATTTTTATGGCCTTGGTCAACGGGTAACCTTTAGTTAGTGACCATTTCGGGCAATGCCTTTAGCGGGCGGACCCTATAAAGGATTTATCATGCGCCGTTTGCTGCTTTGCTTTGCCGCCCTATTGATCTTGGCCGCCTGTGGCAGCGCAGAGCCGAAATGGGCACCTGATGCCGCAGTGGCACAGGCGCGTTATGTGCACCCCGGGCCGACATCGATCAGCCTCTATACGGTTGTGTCGACACGATCAGGCTCTGGCGGTCATGCCGGACTCCTGATCAACGCATCGCAGCGCGTAATGTTCGACCCGGCGGGCAGTTGGCACCATCCACAACTGCCAGAGCGCAATGATGTTCACTTTGGTGTAACCCCGCGATTGCTGAATTTTTACATCGATTATCATGCTCGCGAGACCTTCGATGTGATCGAGCAAACCATTGAAGTGTCACCAGAAATTGCAGAGTTGGTGCTGAGGCGTGCAATGGCCTACGGCGCGGTTCCCAAAGCGCAATGCACGGTTAGCATCTCTAGCATTCTGCGCGGCGTTCCTGGGTTCGAAAGCCTTCCGCAAACTTGGTTCCCCAACAAGCTGATGACGTCTTTCGGTAAATTGCCGGGGGTCAGCAGTCGGCGGATCACGGATGATGACGCCGACGACAATCACGGGGTCTTGCTTGTGCAAGCTGGTAATCCCGCGCTCCAGTGATCATTCAGGTCGTCAAAGGCATTCCAGACGTGTTGCGCGCCGAATCAGCGCAGCTTTACTGGGAGGCATTCGGTGGCAAGCTTGGTCACGTTTTGGGGCCTGATGCGCTGGCGTTAAAATTCCTCGACCGTACGATTCAAAGCGACCATGCTTTTGTGGCATTGGACGGCAAGGGCGCACTGTTGGGCGTTGCTGGTTTCAAATCGCCGGAAGGGGCTTTCGTTGGCGGTGGGTTGGATGACCTGCGCCTTGTCTATGGCCGCTTCGGGTGCCTGTGGCGGTCGCTGGTGCTGTCCTTGCTAGAGCAAGACATCGAGAATCAACGTTTTTTGATGGATGGTATCTGCGTCGGTCGCGCAGCCAGAAGTCAGGGGGTCGGAACCGCCTTGCTGGCGGCGTTGTTTGACGAGGCGCGCGCGCGCAATTACCAATCCGTCAGACTGGATGTGATCGACAGCAATTGGCGCGCAAAAGCCCTGTACGAGCGTCAGGGCTTCATCCCCATCAGAACCGCAAAGCTTGGTTTGTTGCGCTATATTTTTGGCTTTGCCGCAAGCACGACCATGGTTCGTCCGTTGTAACCAAGCCGAAAGGTCAATCGAATGTCCCTGTAACGCGCCCCAGCAACATGAATGCCCGGGCGGTCCGTGTTTCGGCCAGATCGGCGAGTTCGGCATCGCTGGCGTTCTTTTCGAATTCCGCGAAGGTTTTATCGAAGCTGCGCAAAAAGTGATGGGCTGCATCGCGAAAAATCGGGTCTTCACGCATGCGGCCCGAGGTCAGCGCAAGGCTTGAGCGGTCGCGCACCCCGCCCAAAGCCGCAATGCCGCGACCGCGTTCCCCACCGGCAAAACGACGCCAGATCTCGGGGCGGCAACGCTCTGGTTTCAGGTCATCCATATAGATGCCCTCTTGGCTCAACAACGTCAGAACATCTTGCGCGGCCCGGATCAATCGTGAGGTTTTGCGGTCTTCAAGCGCCATGCGCAGCGCCCGAAAACCCACTTTATCTTCGGGATTTTCCGGGAAATGCAGGGCGCGCACAAAATCATTCACCGAAAGCGGGGCACGCAGTTCCTCGGCGGGGGTTCCAAGGGCCAAGGCCGGTTGTTCATCCGCCATGGTAGAGACAGGCACCGTCAGCGCCGCTTTGCGGTCCGCAGAGGCCACTGTCAAAGCGCTATCACGTCGTGTGGTGAATGTGGCCAAAGCGTATTCGGTTTTGCGCTGTGCGGCGGCGATTTCTTCCAGCTTTTTTTCAACGGATGGTTTCGCCGATGTCCCGGTCTGCTGACCCAGAATATAAGCGTGGCGCATCGCATCCACCGCGACTTGCAGCCGGGCTGCCTCGTCGCGCAAAGCCCGGATAACGCGAGCCGTCGAGACGACACCCCAAATCAAGGCCAGCGGCAAAAACACCACAAGCAGCGTCATCAAAAGCGACAAAGGACCGGTCAGCACGGTTTCAGGGGCGGTGACAAGCTGCGCCACAACTGCGCCAACCCAGACCAAGGCCAACAATAAGGCCACAAGCTCCGAGACTTGGGGCTTGCTGCTTTTAGACGACGATTCTTGGCCTGATTGCCTAGGCTGTTCGGTGGCTCTGGTCATGTTTTTTCCTGACGAATCGCAGGCTCTGCTCGGTCACTTCAGATAAAACGAATTGTCAAAATCTCGTAGTTACGCTGCCCACCAGGGGTTTTCACCTCGACACTATCGCCTTCATCTTTACCGATAAGAGCCCGGGCGAGCGGCGATTTGATGTTCAGAAAACCATTTTCAAGGTCGGCTTCAGGTTCGCCGACGATCTGATAGGTCTTTTTCTCATCCGTGTTTTCGTCAACCAAACTGACAGTCGCCCCAAATTTAATTGTACCCGACAGCTTGGTCGGGTCAATCACTTCGGCGCGTGACAAGATCGCTTCAAGCTCTTTGACGCGGCCCTCAATGAAGCTCTGCTTTTCGCGGGCTGCGTGGTATTCGGCATTCTCGGATAAGTCCCCATGCTCCCGTGCCTCTGCGATCGCCCGGATCACAGCCGGACGTTCCACAGATTTCAGGTGACGAAGCTCTACATCCAGTGCGGTATTGCCCGCACGTGTCATCGGAATTTTTTCCATCGGCCTTCACGTAAAATTAAAGAAGCCACGGCCTGTACGGGCCATGACCTTGTTTCGGGTTCACTTCTAACCCACCCAATAGCAGCAATGGATCAATTGCAAGCAGAATGGCACTGATACGCGGTCTGTCGCCATCCCCCTACAGCTTATCGCCGTTCGATCTTGATCTAACCCGTTGCGTCGCAGAACCGATCAAAGGCAGAATTCAGGTCACACGGCACAGCAAAATAGCCGGTCGTTACAGGAAATACCAAGGAAAAGGGGCGCTAGACTCGTTTCGCGCTGAACAAGCCGATATCGCGCCAAAGTCTGCGAAACGCCCAAAACGCACGCCCTTTTTACCACCAGAAAGCCCCATGTAGGATAGAGTTGAGGTTATTCAGCGCAGCTTGGCCGTTTCTGTCATGGATTGCGGCTTTTTACGCTGTGTTTTGATTGAAACTAACCCAAGCCTGCGCTAGCCATTCGCGAAAGATTGTGTCCCATCGGCGTGTGTTTGCGCCATATGGCTAAAAGGAGCGATAAGATGGCCGAGATTGAGCGCGAACAGATGGAATTTGACGTGGTGATCGTCGGTGCCGGCCCAGCAGGGCTTTCGGCCGCGATTCGCCTCAAGCAGCTGGACGCCGATCTGAATGTCGTCGTGTTGGAAAAGGGCTCGGAAGTGGGCGCGCATATCCTGTCTGGCGCCGTTTTGGACCCCAGCGGTCTGGATGCCCTTCTGCCCGATTGGCGCAATATGGGATCGCCCATCAAAACCGAAGTGGTCGAGGATAACTTCTACATGCTTGGGGAAGCCGGGCAAATCCGCATTCCGAATTTCCCAATGCCGCCGCTGATGAGCAATCACGGCAATTACATCGTCTCTATGGCCAATGTATGCCGCTGGATGGCGGAACAAGCCGAAGCCTTGGGCGTCGAGATTTTCCCCGGTATGTCAGTCTCGGCGCTGGTTTACGGTGATAAGGACGAGGTGCGCGGTGTGATCGCGGGCGAATTTGGCAAGGAAGCCGATGGCACGCCTGGGCCGAACTACGAGCCGGGCATGGAATTGCTGGGCAAATATGTGTTCCTGTCCGAAGGCGTGCGGGGCAGCCTTGCGAAAGAGGTGATGGCGAAATACGATCTTTCCGCCGGGAAAGAGCCGCAAAAATTCGGCCTCGGCATGAAGGAAATTTGGGAAATTGACCCCGCAAAGCACCATCTAGGCCGTGTCACCCATACGATGGGCTGGCCGCTTGGCAGCAATGCCGGGGGGGGGTCTTTCATCTATCACATTGAAAACAATCAGGTCTATGTCGGCTTCGTGGTGCATTTGAACTACCAAAACCCGCATCTTTACCCCTATATGGAATTCCAGCGCTTCAAGCATCACCCGATGATCGCAGAGCTGCTGAAGGGCGGCAAACGTGTGGCCTACGGCGCGCGTGCGATCTCGGAAGGTGGCTATCAGTCGATGCCCAAGATGGTTGCCCCCGGCGTGGCCTTGCTGGGCTGCTCGGTCGGTATGGTCAACGTGCCGCGCATCAAGGGCAATCATAACGCGATGCTATCAGGCAAAGCCGCAGCAGAAGCCGCACAGGCTGCTATTGCAGCGGGGCGTGATGGCGACGAGTTGACCGACTACGAGACAGAGGTGCGCCAAGGTGCGATCGGCAAAGACCTGAAGAAAGTGCGCAACGTAAAGCCACTGTGGTCCAAATTCGGGCTTGTGGCTTCGCTTTTGGGTGGCGGCGCCGATATGTGGGCCAATACGCTTGGGTTTTCGATCTTTGGCACCTTGAAGCACGGCAAGAACGATGCGCAATGCACCGGCAAGGCCAAAGACTTCGCCCCGATCCCTTATCCGCGCCCAGACGGCGTGCTGTCCTTTGACCGGCTGACAAATGTGGCATTCTCCTTCACCAATCACGAGGAAAGCCAGCCCGCACATTTGCATCTGAAAGATCCCAGCATTCCGATTTCGGTCAACTTGCCGGACTATGCCGAACCGGCACAACGTTACTGCCCGGCAGGTGTTTATGAGGTGGTCACAGAAGACGGCAAAGACCCGCGCTTTGTTATCAATTTCCAAAACTGCGTGCATTGCAAAACCTGCGACATCAAAGACCCGTCTCAGAACATCAACTGGACCACGCCGCAGGGCGGAGACGGGCCGAATTACCCCAATATGTGATCCGATCCTCTGACAAATGCGCGAGGCGCTGCCCATCGCCTCGCTTATCATTGCCTTGCCCGGTCCTTGGGACTAGCTTGATCGCAAATCTATTGGAGGTCAGTTGCTGATGCCGTTCCCATTCCGCCCAGCGCTTATTGCGGCTGCTGCCCTATTTTGCGCCCTTCCCCTTGCCGCACAGGAAAAAGTCGACTCCGGTGCTTATCTTGCAGCGCGCATTGCAGCAGCCCATGATGATTACCGGGCGGCGGCACAGTGGTATACGAGGGCACTGATTGCCTCGCCCGACAGCAATTGGATCATGGACGGCGCGGTCGTAGCCCAACTTGGTGCAGGAAATATGGAAGGCGCAATCGCTGTGTCGCGGCGCCTGTTGCAAAACAATGGGCAATCTCAACCCGCCGATATTGCCATGCTCGCTGACAAGATTAAGCGCGAAGATTTTGCAGGTCTGCTGGCTGATCTGGAAAACGGGGTGACGATTGGCCTTTTGTTGGACGGTCTGGTCCGCGCATGGGCCGAACTTGGCACTGGCCAGATGTCAGAGGCATTGCAAGAGTTTGACACCCTTGCCCAGACCAAAGGGCTGGAGGCGTTCGGTCTGTATCACAAAGCGCTGGCACTGGCCTCGGTCGGCGATTTCGAAGGTGCCGAGAAGATATTTTCAGGCAACGACGGTGGCACAATCCGCGTGATGCGTCGTGGCACCGTGGCACATGCCCAAATCCTCAGCCAATTGGAACGCAATGCCGAGGCAGTGACACTGCTGGACACAACTTTCACGGGCGAAACCGATCCGGCAATTGATGAATTGCGCGCAAAGCTGGTGGCAGGTGACCTTGTTCCCTATGATATCACCCGCAATGTCACCGATGGCATGGCAGAGGTGTTTTTCACGCTCGCCGTTGCGCTGAATGGTGAGGCGTCTGATGGCTACACACTGATTTACAGCCGGGTTGCGGGCTGGTTGCGCCCAGATCACGCCGAGGCGCAGCTGTTGTCGGGCGGGATGCTGGAGAACCAAGACCAATTTGATCTGGCGGTCGAAGCTTATGCGAAGGTTCCCCGTGAAGATGGCGGCTTTTTTGCCGCCGAACTCGGACGAGCCCGGTCTTTGGAAGGCGCGGGCAAGCTTGACGCGGCGCTGGAAGTGCTGACCGCCCTGACCCGCAGTCATCCTGACCTGATTTCGGTGCATGTATCCTTGGGCAACATGCTGCGGATCGCCGAAAGATGGCCAGAGGCCACCGCAGCTTACGATGCGGCCATCGCCGTGATCCCCGAAGGCGACCGTACCTATTGGAGCACCTTCTACAGCCGCGCGATCACCTTGGAGCGCCAAAAAATATGGCCCCGCGCCGAGGCAGATTTCCGCATCGCTTTGGCGCTGGAACCGGATCAGCCTCAGGTTTTGAACTACCTTGGTTATAGCTATCTGGAACGCGGCGAAAACCTCGATGAAGCGTTGTCGATGATCGAGCGGGCCGTCGCCCAACGCCCGGACAGTGGCTATATTATTGACAGCTTGGCTTGGGGCTACTTCTTGCTGGGTCGCTACGAGGAAGCCGTTGACCCGATGGAGCGTGCCTCGGTGCTGGAACCCGTCGACCCCACCGTCACCGATCATTTGGGCGATGTTTACTGGGCCGTAGGGCGCAAATTAGAGGCCAATTTCCAATGGCGTCGCGCCTTGTCGTTTGACCCCGAACAAGAGGTCAGTGACCGCCTTCGCCGTAAGCTCGAAATCGGGTTGGATGCAGTGCGCGTCGAAGAAGGCGCAAAACCACTTTCCGAAGTGGCGAATGATCTCTGAATTCGCACCGGCCAAGATCAATCTTGCGCTGCATGTGACCGGTCGGCGGCCAGATGGTTATCATCTGCTAGACAGTCTGGTGGTGTTTGCGGATATTGGTGACGAAGTCAGCTTCAGCCCGTCAGACCAACTGAGCCTTGAGGTCACCGGTCCGCAAGCCAGTTGCGTGCCCACTGGCGCAGACAATCTGGTTTTGCGTGCGGCCCAGTTGATGGCCCAAGGCCGGGGGGGGGCGATTACCCTGACGAAAAACCTGCCCGTGGCCTCTGGCATTGGGGGCGGTTCGGCTGATGCAGCGGCCTGCCTGCGCGCCGCCGCCCGATTTTGGGATATGCCATTGCCCGACCCGGACGCGGTGCTGCGCCTTGGGGCGGATCTGCCGGTTTGCCTTTTGGGCCAACCGTGCCGAATGCAAGGCGTTGGCGAGACACTGACACCGCTGGCCAAGCCGCTGCCACCCTCTTGGCTGGTGCTGGTAAATCCCGGCATCGCCATTGCCACGCCCACGATTTTCCGCGCCCTGACGCAGCGCGAAAATCCGCCATTACCGGCAAGCTTTCCCCTGTTTTCCAATACGGTTGCGCTGGCCGCCTTCTTGCATCAGGCCCGCAATGATCTGGAACCTGCAGCCACCCGCCTTGCCCCCGTGATCGCCAGGTCATGCCACGCTTTGCGCCAGCAAAACGGCTGCCATATTGCGCGGATGTCAGGCTCTGGTGCGACCTGCTTTGGTCTGTTCTCGGACCGGACCACCGCGCAGGTTGCCGCTGACGCCTTGCAAAAAGCCTATCCAAGCTGGTGGATCAAAGCCGCAGCCATAAGGCCCCCGGCACCTGTTTAACGGCCACCCAATAGGTGCGCCGCCCCAATACCTTGCGTCAATTGATGCGGGCGACGACATAATCCGCAAGGTCACGCAACATGTCGCGCAACGGGTGATCCGGCAAATCGCCCAAAGCAATCCGGGCTTTTTCAGCCCAGCCGAACGCGTCCTGCCGCGCGGCCTCCATCGTGCCATGCCGCGTCATAATCGCCATCGCCTGCGCCAGGTCGCCCTCGCGCTGATCACCTTTTTCGATGGTGCGCTGCCAAAACGCGCGCTCTGCCGCGTCAGCCAACGCCACCGCTTTAATCACTGGCAGGGTCAGCTTGCGTTCACGAAAATCATCGCCGGTATTCTTGCCAATCGCCTGCGCCGACCCGCCATAATCCAACAGGTCGTCTGCAATCTGAAACGCCACGCCCAAGGCATCGCCGTAAGTGTACAGCGCGCGCACGCAAGCCTCGCTTGCCCCGGCAATGACGCCCCCCACCTCGGTCGCCGCCGAAAATAGCGCTGCCGTCTTGCCGCGCACCACTTGCAGATAGACCGCCTCTGTCGTCGCCAGATCCTGTGCGGCGGTCAACTGCAACACCTCGCCTTCGGCTATCGTGGCAGAGGCGTTGGCCAAAATGTCCAACACGCGCAACGAGCCGGTTTCCACCATCAGCTGGAACGAGCGCGAAAACAAATAGTCACCCACAAGGATCGACGATTTATTATCCCACAGCAGGTTCGCCGTTTTGCGCCCCCGGCGCTGCGTGCTTTCATCAACGACATCATCATGCAGCAAAGTGGCTGTGTGAATGAACTCGACCGTCGCTGCCAAATGCAAATGATAGGGGCCGTCGTAGCCACACAGGCGTGCAGCGGCCAAGGTCAGCATCGGTCGCAGCCGCTTGCCGCCCGCTTCGATCAGATGGGCTGTGACCTCTGGGATGCGCGGCGCGTGTTCCGAGGCCATCCGCGCGCGGATCAGCTCGTTCACTGCGCTCAAATCCTGCGCCAACCATGCCGCCAACCGGTCTTGCGGTTTTTCTGTCACCTGATCCAAACGTCTACCCCAATTCACAGGCTCTGATCACAGAGCCGTCACTCCCCTCGACAGACCTGCATCCGCCGATTATGTCCATAGCATGAAAGAGCTTTTGCGCACCACCGATCCGACAATTGTAGCCTGGGCTTCTGCGCTCTTGCAGGGGGAAGGTATAGAGGTGTTTGAGATTGACGTCCACATGAGCGTGCTGGATGGCTCTATGGGTATTCTGCCACGCCGCCTGATGGTGCGAGACAGTGATTTGTTCATAGCCCGTTCGGTTTTGGTCGATAACGACATCCCGACGGGCTACTGAATGTTCATGCCTGAAAACCTCAGTGATGATGCGTTTTTGGGCGGCACATTGCGGCTTTGGCAGCCAAAACAAGGCTACCGGGCGGCAACGGACCCGGTCCTTTTGGCCGCTTGCTGCGGCGCACAGGCAGGGGAAACCGTTTTGGACCTGGGTTGCGGCATTGGCACTGCGGCGCTTTGTCTTTCAAAGCGCGTGCCCGGCCTGTCACTTGCCGGGGTCGAACTTCAACCCGATTACGCTGAGTTGGCGCGACGCAATGCCGCGCGGGCCGGAACTGAATTTGAAGTGGCGATTGGCTCGGTCTTGGACATGCCGCGCGAAATGCGCCGCGACTTCGATCATGTCATCAGCAACCCCCCTTATTTTCGCCCCAGTGGCACCCCGGCCCTCAACCCAGGCCGTGACCGTGCCTTGCGCGAAGACGTGTCTTTGCCTGACTGGATCGCCGCTGCACAGCGCAGGGTCCGGCCCGGTGGGTGGTTGACCATGATCCTGCGCGCAGACCGGTTGGATGATGCTTTTCGCGGGCTTGGGTCTGGCATGGGGTCGATCCATATCTTGCCCTTTGCCGCACGACCGGGGCGCGAGGCAGGCCGCGTCGTTTTACGCGCCCGAAAGCAAGGCCGTGGCGCTTTACGCCTTCTGGCCCCCTTTATTTTACATTCAGGCGATCACCATCCGGGTGACCGCGAAAACCATTCGCCCGAAGCAGAGGCCGTTTTTCGCTTTGGCAACGGTCTTTGCCACCTGTTTGATTGAACTTTAGGCACTCATCCGCTGATTGTATTCGGTTTTTAGTGACAAAAGCTAAATCTTGTGTTGCACTGTTGTTACTTTCACCAACTACAGGAGGATAAGAATGACCGTAGCTTCGCATCTGCAAGAACTGCGTCGGAAACACGAAACCCTGTCGTCAAAGGTTGAACAAGACCAACGCAGTCCGGGCGCAGATGCCCTTAAAATCGTTGCTTTGAAGAAACAGAAACTGCGCTTGAAGGAAGAAATCTCGCGCCTGTCACAGTAGAATCAGCGGCTGCTGGCGCGCATCGCCAGCACCGCACCGCCGGTGATCAAAGCCGCCTCCGCGGCCGGTGCCATTCTGAGGGCGCTAAAATACAAAAAGTGATACCCGAAAAGCCCCATCGTCCTAAAGATATAGACATGCCACGAAATATCTCGCAACACAGCCAAGCCGGGCCCGACCAAAACCCAGATCAGCGCCAACACTCCACCGATGCCGAAACAAAGCGCGCTCAACAAGAAGGGCGGCACGGGGGCAGAGCCGACGGTGAACAGCGCCAAAAGTGCCCACATCAAAATCGCCGTAAAGCCGAAAAAAGTAGCACGACGGCGTGTCATGCCTAACTGTTTGGGTGTTTGGGAAAGGGCTAAATGGCCCTCGCCTTATCGTTCCCGATCATCAATCACAACAAACTCTCGACCTTCGCAAAAAGCCAGCATCGTTTGCGCTTCGGATTTTATCCAGTCAAAAAAGGCGGCGATATCGGGGCGGGTTTCGGTGCCTATTGCGCAGATAAATCGGCATTGTGTGGGGATTTTCAGCGCGAGTGCGAAAGGGGCGACCAATTGCCCTGTGCGGATTGCCAGTTGCGCCAGTGATGCCCGTGCCAGAACCACCCCTGCCCCACTGATTGCGGCATCAATCGCATGCTCTGACTGCGAGAACCGCACACCAGCAACCGTCGGGCCGGGCAAACCTGCGGCTGCAAACCAACTGTTCCAGTTGATCGTCGGATTGATCAGTACCACATCATCTTGATGCAAAAGCGTTTCAGCAAGCAAATCTTGCGGTGTCTGACACCGCGCAGCGATGCTGGGCGCCATCATCGGTGTCACCCATTCGGTAAACAATGTGTGGCTGAACAAGGCCGGGTCAACCTGCGTAGAATAGCGGATGGCGACATCAACATCATCCACAGCGAAGTCCACGAAGCGCAGACTGGCCGAAAAACGCAGATCAATCTCGGGGTGGGCCCTGGCAAAATCATAAAACCGCGGGGCAAGCCATTTCGCGGTAAATGTTGGCCCTGCCGTGATCGTCAATGTGCGCGACGCCCTGCTGCGCCGTGCCGCAGTCCAAGCCTTTTGCAAGGCTCCAAACCCCTCGCGCAACCCAGGCTCTAACGCGCGCCCAGCCTCGGTCAGCACCACGGCCCGGTGCAATCGGCGAAACAGCGGTTCGCCCAAGTGGTCTTCCAACGCTTTAATCTGAAATGACAACGCAGCCGGCGAGACATGCAATTCCGCCGCGGCATTGGCAAAGCTCAAATGCCGGGCCGCAGCCTCAAAGGCGCGCAAAGCAGTCAATGGGGGAAGGTTATCACGCATTGACACAAGATATACTTAACCGAAAGTCAATAAAAGCTCGTTTGTGACGTATTTCAACAAAGCCTATGTTGACCTAACGGTTATTGGAGAACCCGATGCAAGATACCTCTTTTCCCCGCAGCCAAGCCGAAGCAAAAGCCCGAGCGCATCTTTTGCGCGCACAAGCGTTCGCGGCTTTCTGGCGGGTTCTGGTCTCTGCCGCTCGTCCCTCGCGGGTCGTTACGACAGAAAAGGGGGCCTGCGGTGCACCGCAAGCCCCCTGTCCTTTGGTCTAATCCTCAAACGACGAATTGCCCACCATTCGCGGAAAGAGTTGATCCGGTGATAAAGCCCGCATCATCCGATGCAAGAAAGACGACACAGCGTGCAATTTCTTCCGGTTCACCCAAGCGGCCCACCGGAATTTGCGGAATGATGCGATCGTTCAACACTTTTTCATCAATCGCGCGCACCATTTCGGTGCCGATATAGCCCGGGCAGATTGCATTGACGGTAATGCCGGCCCGCGCGCCCTCTTGTGCCAGCGCTTTGGTGAAGCCAAGGTCACCCGCTTTCGCTGCGGAATAGTTAACCTGCCCCGCTTGACCTTTTTGGCCATTGATCGATGAAATATTGATCACACGGCCAAATTTCCGATCCCGCATGCCGGTCCAAATCGGATGGGTCATGTTGAAAAGCCCGGAAAGATTGGTGTCGATGACTTCTTTCCATTGCTGCGGCGTCATTTTGTGAAACATGCCGTCGCGCGTGATGCCTGCATTGTTCACCAAAACATCAACCGGGCCAAGATCTGCCTCGACCTGTGCAACACCAGTCGCGCAAGCCTCATAATCCGCAACCGACCATTTATAGGTCTTGATGCCTGTTTCGGCCGTAAACTTTGCAGCGGCATCATCATTGCCGGCATAGTTTGCAGCAACGGTGTAGCCTGCCTCTTTCAAAGCGATTGAAATTGCCGCGCCAATACCACGCGTGCCCCCAGTGACGAGTGCGACTTTAGACATTTATATCATCCTCCCAAGATATTCTTGAAACACTATTATCGAAAGCAACTTGCGTGCGCAACATTATTGCGCACGCAAGTGTCGATATCAGGGACGCTCTAGGCACATGGCAACGCCCATGCCGCCGCCAATGCACAAAGTCGCAAGACCTTTCTTGGCGTCGCGGCGCTTCATTTCAAACAGCAATGTATTCAGAATCCGCGCACCAGACGCGCCAATCGGATGGCCGATTGCAATCGCCCCCCCATTTACGTTTACAACTTCAGGGTTCCAGCCCATATCTTTATTCACAGCGCAGGCCTGTGCGGCAAAAGCCTCGTTCGCCTCAACCAAATCAAGATCTGCGGCGTTCCAGCCTGCCTTCCCAAGCGCCTTGCGGCTGGCATAGATCGGGCCAACACCCATGATGGAAGGATCAAGGCCTGCCGTTGCGTAAGACGCGATTCGCGCCAGCGGGGTCAGGCCGCGCTTGGCTGCATCGTCTTCGCTCATCAACATAACCGCGGCGGCACCATCGTTCAGACCCGACGCATTTGCGGCCGTCACCGAGCCATCTTTGGTAAAGGCTGGGCGCAATTTCTGCATCGATTCGATCGTCGCACCATGGCGAATATATTCATCGGCGCTGACGGTGATATCGCCTTTGCGGGTCTTGATTGTGAAGGCCACAATCTCGTCCGCGAACTTGCCCGATTTCTGTGCCGCTTCGGCTTTGTTCTGGCTGGCCAGCGCAAACTCATCCTGCATCTCACGGCTGATCTGCCACTGATTTGCAACGTTTTCAGCGGTTTGGCCCATATGATAGCCGTAGAACGCATCCCACAGACCATCGCGGATCATACTATCGATGAAATTCAGATCGCCCATTTTCTGGCCCGCACGCAGATGGGCCACATGCGGCGAAAGCGACATGCTTTCCTGACCTCCGGCAATGATGATCGCCGCATCCCCAAGCTGAA
Organism: Pseudorhodobacter sp.; assembly: GCA_047636855.1. Classification (GTDB taxonomy): domain Bacteria; phylum Pseudomonadota; class Alphaproteobacteria; order Rhodobacterales; family Rhodobacteraceae; genus Pseudorhodobacter. The sequence continues at coordinate 5,553 of JBLIGH010000013.1, read as the reverse complement.
TATGCTGTGCGCCAAGGGCCACGGCACGAAGACCAGAACCACAAACCTGATTAAGGCTCCAAGCGCTGGCTTCTTTTGCCAATCCCGCATTGATATGCGCCTGACGTGCTGGATTTTGGCCCTGCCCGGCGGTCAAAACCTGACCCAGAATGGTTTCCTCGACTTCTGCCTTTTCAATACCGGCACGTGCGACCACTTCAGAAATCACCGCTGCGCCAAGATCATGCGCAGGCGTGTTGGCGAACGCGCCATTGAAGCTGCCAACGGCTGTTCTTGCTGCCGATACGATCACCACATTTGTCATGCTGGAATCCTTTCCCTTTGTCTGCGCGGCGAGGAGGGCCCTCGCCACGTTTAACCAGAGGGGTAAGCGGACCAAATGCCAAAAGCAAGGTTTTCGATGGGGTCATGCACGACAAGTGAAGCAAAAAGGCTATTTGTCATGCCCTTTTAAGCGAGCCATCCTGCACCCAATACGGGCGCACAGTCGGTGCCCCAAACAGGTAACCCTGCATACAGCCGATGCCCGCATGTTGAAGCCAAGTTGCATCCTCAACCGTTTCAACAGATTCTGCGACGGTTACCATTTCAAAGTGATTGCCAATCGACATCAGCGCGCGTGTCAAAACCTGATTGTCTGAATTTCGCGCCACCTCTCGGATGAACTGACCGTCTATCTTCAAGATATCAAAGAAAAACTCTTTAAAGTACCGAAAGGCCGTAAAGCCTGCACCGAAATCGTCCAAAGCGAAGCAGACACCCTGCGCTTGCAGTTGATCCATAAACGCAATGACCAGTTCAGGGACGAGCATCGCCGAGCTTTCGCTGATCTCTAAAATCAGCCGCTCGCCAATGGTTGGGCTCACCGAAAGGCCTCGTTTCAGGATGCGGTTCCAGCGCGGGTAACCGACTGAACGTGCCGACATATTAATAGAAATACGTAAATCGGGTTGTTGCGATAACGTGGTCAGGCCCATCTCTAAAGCGGCACAGTCGATCAGGCGACCGAGCTCATCTTCTTCCACGGCACCCATGAAATCTTTGGCCGGAATCGCGCGCCCCGATTCGTCCAACACCCGGATAAGCCCTTCGTGAAAGGCGATCCGCGTCGGGTCAGAGCCAAGAACGATAGGTTGATAAGCCAGGCGCAACCGCCGCCGATCAATCGCATCGCGCACCATGGCCATGGTTTGGCTATCGCGCGACACAATCACCGAGGCCAAAGGGCTTTCTTCACCCGGTCGCATATCCGCTTTCGCAATTTTGTTCATATAAATGACGCAGCCCCATTGTTGACGCAGGACAAGATTCGTCAAGGTCACCGACAGAATGCTGCCATAGCCGTAAAGAGCTGGTAAAAATTCCCCGTTTGTTCCAATTTTAGGCAGTTTCCAAGGAAAGCCATCACATGACACATCCCCAAGACCGCTGCATCTGGTGCGGCACAGACCCGATTTATGTCACCTACCACGACACCGAATGGGGCGTGCCCGAATGGGAGGGCCGCGCGCTTTGGGAAAAGCTGATCCTTGATGGGTTTCAGGCTGGCTTGTCCTGGATCACAATCTTGAAAAAGCGAGACGCATTTCGTGAGGCTTTCGAAGGGTTTCATCCCGAAATCATCGCGCATTGGGGCGAAGAGGACGTTGTGCGGTTGCTTGGCAACGCCGGAATAGTCCGACACAGGGGCAAGATTGAAGGCACGATCAAATCGGCGCGCGCCTATCTGAACATCGAGCAGCAGCACGGGTTTTCGAACTATCTTTGGGCTTACATGGAAGGCAAGCCCTTGCAAAATCAGTTTAAAACCATGTCCGAAGTGCCAGGTTTCACGCCGCTTTCCACCCAGATCTCCAAGGAGCTCAAGAAGGCGGGCTTCACCTTTTGTGGCCCGACCATCGTTTACGCCTTTATGCAGGCGACGGGTATGGTCAACGATCACATGGTCGGCTGCCCCTGCCATGCCAAAGTTGCCGCAATGGTCTAGGGCTTTTCAAACACGTCTAACCCGGATGATGTGGCCGCAGGGTCAACAGTTCGCCCAGGCGTCATCGGCCCATTTGGGCAAGCTAAACCTGCAGCCTCAAAGATCGCCCCGTTTTTTCCCACATGCCCGATCGTCGAGCCGATGACCAACGACCTCGTATGGCACGATGTGAGGATGACATGACCCGAACTGCCTTTCCGTTGGAGGTCGAGGATATCTCGGCCTTGGCCCGCAACCTGCACCGCCAAATCACCGATGCCGAAGCGCCTTTGACCCATCTTGCGCTGATGAATATGTTGGTGCGCGGCGCAGGGTACCGCAATTTTCAACATCTGCGCGCATTGTCGTTGAACGGTGAACGCAAAACGCCGCCCAGTGCTGCGCCCGACATGATGCGCGTGACACAAGTCCTGCGCTATTTCGATGTGCAGGGGCGGTTGACGCGCTGGCCCGGCAAAACCTCGGCGCAGAAATTGGCGCTATGGGCACTGTGGATCCGGTTGACGCCAGATCGCTCGATGACAGAACAAGAGGTCAGCGCAGCGCTAAATCGTTGGCATCTGTTTGGCGACGCGGCCATCCTGCGCCGCACCTTGGTAGAAATGAAGCTGGTGACGCGTTCGCCTGATTGCAGCGATTATCGCCGCGTCGGTCAGGCCCCGCCGAGCGACGCGCGCGCCCTTATCCGCGCCATTCAGGCGGGCGAGGTTAACCAAGCGGCAGCGGGCCACTTTTCGCCCGCCAAATCGCTTTAATCCGCGATCAGTGCCGTCAACACAGCCTTCGCCTCGGGGCTGTCCCATTCGGCATCCCCAATCAGGCGGGCAACCTCTTGCCCCTCTGGGTTCAAGATCATGGTCACGGGCAATCCCAAAACCCCCATAGAACGGGCCAGTTGTGACTTGGGGTCGCGCAGGCCGGGCAGGTTTTTGACCTCAATTTCAGTGAAAAAGCGCTGTATCGATGGCACAGGATTGCGGCCCGTCGCCACGGTCACAACCGCAAGTCCGGCCTCGCTCATATCGTCCGCCAGTCGGTCGAGGCCGGGCATCTCATGGCGACAAGGGGCGCACCATGTGGCCCAGAAATTCAGAACCACCCAACGGCCCTGCCATTCAGACAAGGACCGTGCCCCCTCTTCCAGATCGGTCAAAGCCATCTCTGGGATCACTTTTGGGGCCGAATGAAACACCAGTTTGCGCATATCGCCCGCAAGCAAGGCTTCGGCGGCCGCCTGATCCGCGCGGGCGCTGTTTGCACCAAGGATCAAGGCCGTATAAAGAGCAGCAAGCACAATCCGCAGCATATTTCCTCCGAAGGCCATGACATGACCGATAAGTCCATCCCGACCAGCGCCAATTCTGCCAACGCCATGTGGGGCGGGCGGTTCGAAGGCGGGCCTGATGCCATCATGCAGGCGATCAACGCCTCCATCGGTTTCGACCGCCGTCTTGCCGTGCAGGATATTGCCGGTTCACGCGCCCATGCTGCCATGTTGGCCGCACAAGGTATACTGACCAATAAGGATGCCGAGGCGATCCGGGAAGGCCTCCTCACGGTCTTGTCAGAAATTGAGGGTGGAAAATTCACTTTTAGGGTAGAGTTGGAAGATATTCACATGAATGTCGAAGCACGCCTGAAAGAGATCATTGGCGAACCTGCCGGCAGGTTGCACACCGGGCGCAGCCGCAACGACCAAGTTGCCGTGGATTTTCGCATGTGGGTGCGCGACCAATGCGACGCAGCGATCCTGGGGCTAGACGCTTTGATGCGGGCCTTTCTGGCGCAGGCAGAGGCAGGGGCCGACTGGGTCATGCCCGGCTTTACGCATTTGCAAACCGCGCAACCGGTGACTTGGGGTCATCACATGTTGGCCTATGTCGAGATGTTCGCCCGCGACAAATCCCGGTACGAGGACGCGCGGCGGCGCATGAACGAATGCCCGCTGGGCGCCGCGGCGCTGGCTGGCACCTCTTTCCCGCTGGACCGCGACGCGACAGCTGCGGCCTTGGGGTTCGATCGGCCCACCGCCAATAGCCTCGATTCGGTCTCGGACCGCGATTTCGCGCTGGAATTCCTGTCCGCCAGCAGCATCTGCGCGATGCATCTTTCGCGCTTTGCCGAAGAGCTGGTGATCTGGTCCTCGGCGCAATTCCGTTTCGTGCGGCTGTCGGACAAATGGACGACGGGTTCGTCAATCATGCCGCAAAAGAAAAACCCTGATGCAGCAGAGCTGCTGCGCTCTAAGCTGGGGCGAATTTTGGGTGCGACAGTGGCCCTGTTCACGATCATGAAGGGCCTTGCGCTGACCTATTCCAAGGACATGCAAGAAGATAAGGAACAGACCTTTGATGCCGCGGACAGCCTAATGCTGGGCCTTGCCGCGATGACTGGAATGGTCGGCGATATGACCGCCAACCGCGCGCAACTGAAAACCGCCGCCGCGTCGGGCTTTTCCACCGCCACCGATCTGGCCGATTGGTTGGTACGAGAGTTGAACCTGCCGTTCCGCGACGCGCATCATGTGACAGGGTCGTTGGTGGCGATGGCCGAAAAGCAAGGCGTTGATCTGCCCGACCTGACGCTGGAGCAGATGAAATCGGTCTACGGCGGCATTCGCGCTGATGTTTTTGACGTGCTAGGTGTGGAAAATTCGGTGCGCAGTCGTATGTCTTACGGTGGGACGGCACCGGATCAGGTGCGCGCACAGGTCGCGCGCTGGACGAAAATCTTGGGATAAGCCCACGATGGGCGGAAAACGGAGGAAGGCATGAACCGATTGATCCTTATCTGTCTTGGCGTAACCCTTGCCGCCTGCACCAATCCCGGTCTTTATGCTGGCATTGGTATTGGGCCGAACGGTGTGTCCGTCCGGCCTGTTGCGACAGCTAACGTGGGCGGTGCGACCGTGTCCGTTAGCCCCTGAACTTGTTTGAAGGATGACCCTAATGCGTGCCATTTTCCTGTTTCTGTCGCTAGGTTTTCTGACGTCTTGCGGCGCCGCGGGCGAACCAATCGCCCCGAAGAAAGCCGAGACAACACCGGGCATCAGGATTTCGGGCGGCGCCATTGTTGGCATCAGTATCGTAAAATAATGATCTCGCCTTTGCGCATAATCTATCTGGCGCTTGCGATCTGGGGGGCCGTTCACCCGATGTATTGGTTCTTGCGTCATATGCGCGAAACCGGCACCGGGCTGGGCGGGCTGATCGACGCTTGGTACGTCAATGCCTCTAGCACCGGGCTGACGTGGGATTTGACGATTGCAGCGATTGCTCTGACGGTTTGGGTGATTGCCGAAACGGTGGTGCGCAAAAACTGGACGGCCCTTGTCGCGATCCCGGCTACGTTTTGTATTGGTGTTTCCTGCGGTTTGCCACTGTATCTGTTCTTGCGGACTCGCCCGCTCACATAACCCCACTGATCTGTTTGAAAACGCCGCACCCTAATTTCAAATACACGGCTTGAAACCAAATCAGATTGGCCCGAAACTGCGTCAAACGGAGGCCACCCATGACAATCCATCACAACCTTACCCATCAGGCTGAACGCATCGATTTGGCGGC
>JBLIGH010000012.1:0-20089 GCA_047636855.1 Pseudorhodobacter sp. | reverse complement strand
CTGGGCATGTCCGACAAGGGCCGCAAAAGCTTTCGGGAAACGCGCAGTTATCGCCGTCGCAAGCGTTGGCTGGCATGAAAGGAAGCCCTGAAATGACTTACTTTGACAGTCTGGAAACCCGAAGCGCTGACCAGCGCGCGGCACAGCAATTGGTGCAGTTGCGGGCGCAGATCGCGCGGGCGGCCTCGGTTCCGGGGGCATGCCGGATCACCGGCACGGATTTGCAATCGCTGGAGGGTTTGGCGAAGCTGCCCGTGTTGCGCAAATCTGATCTGAGCCAGCGACAAAGCGATGTCCCGCCTTTTGGCGGAGTTTTTACCGCAAATATCACACATATCTTTCAGTCCCCGGGCCCGATCTACGAACCCGGTGGCTCCAGCCATGATTGGTGGCGGATGGGGCGGTTCGTGCATGCTTGCGGCATTGGACCAGAAGACATCGTGCAGAATTGCTTTGGCTATCATTTGACGCCTGCTGGGGCGATTTTTGAAAGTGGCGCGCGGGCTGTTGGTGCGCGCGTTTTGCCTGCGGGCACCGGCCAGACAGAGCTTCAGGTTCGCGCAGCGGTGGATATTGGCACCACGGCTTATGCCGGCACACCGGATTTCTTGAAGGTGATCTTGGATAAGGCCGATGCGATGGGCGAGCGCCTGAAAATCACCCGGGCTGCGGTCAGTGGCGGGGCGCTGTTTCCCTCTTTGCGCAGTGAATATGCGGACCGTGGCATCGGCACGCTGCAATGCTATGCCACAGCGGATCTTGGCAATATCGCCTACGAATCTGCGGCGATGGAGGGGATGATCGTTGATGAAGGCGTGATCGTAGAAATCGTGCGCCCCGGCACTGGCGACCCCGTGGCTCCCGGCGAAGTGGGCGAGGTTGTGGTCACCACGTTGAATCCCGATTACCCGCTGATCCGCTTTGCGACGGGCGATCTGTCTGCCGTGATGAAGGGGGTCTCGCCTTGCGGGCGCAGCAATATCCGCATCAAGGGTTGGATGGGGCGGGCCGACCAATCCACCAAAATCAAGGGCATGTTTGTGCGCCCCGAGCAGGTTGCGGCCTTCGTCGCGGCCCATGCAGAGGTGGGCCGTGCGCGGGTTGTTGCCACCCGAAACGGGGAAATGGACGAAATGACCGTCCAGATTGAAACACGCGCGACCAATCCGGGCTTGTACGAATCTTCGGTGCTTGAGACCTTGAAACTTCGGGGTAAGGTCGAGTTGGTCCCGCCGGGGTCGCTGCCCAATGATGGCAAAGTGATCGAGGATCTGCGCCAATATGATTGAGGCGACCTTTGGCGGGTAGGGCAATTGGGAGGCAAGATTATGCGGATTTGGGTGGGAATTGCGGCGGCAGCACTATTGGCGTGGCCGGCTTTTGCAGCTGACCGGGCGCTGGTGATCAGCAACGAGAATTACGCAGATGCGTCAGGTGTGTTTGGGGCGTCCGAGGCGGTACGCGCCGCGGCGGCGTTGCGGTCCGCCGGATTTTCGGTGCTGGATGGGCGCGATCTGAACACTCGCGATCTGCGTGCAAGACTTTCGGATTTGTTGCAAGTCGCGGGGGCTCAAGACCGCATCGTCATTTTGCTGGCGGGCCATTTCGCGACATCTGCCGGACAAAGCTGGTATCTGGGTACCGATGTCAGCTTGCCAAACCTAGCGACAGTGGGTGGTTTTGGGCTGGATCTCGCAACCGTGCTGGCGGTGGCCGCACAGGCCCCCGGCGGTGCGGTGGTGCTGTTGGGCAGCGAGGATCGGCGTTTGCCGTTGGACAAGGGCCTGACGCCCGGGATTGGCGCGCTGGCCGTGCCGCAAGGTGTGACTGTGGTGCAGGGCGACGCGCGCACCGTGGCGCGGTTTGTCACGGGATCGGTCACGTTGAAGGGGCAAAGCCTTGCTGCGATGCTAGAGGCGGCACCGGATTTGCAAGCTTCTGGGTTCTTGCCTGCCGCCATACCATTCCGGCCTGAAACCGCGACCAGCCCGATTGTTGCGGCCCCGGTCCCTGTCGATCCGGGCCAAACTGCCGCACAGCGCGCAGCCGAGGATGCCGCCTGGGGCGCTGCAAATACGGCCAAGACCTTGCCAGGCTATGAAGGGTATTTGCAAAACTATCCGGCGGGTCGTTTTGCGGTGCTGGCGCGATCCGAGGTCGAGCGTCTGCGCAATGACCCACAGGTTCGCGCTGAATTGGCCGAGGCCGCCTTGACGCTGAACCGCGATCAACGGCGTACCATTCAACGGCAACTCTCGCTTTTGGGGTTTGACCCGCGCGGCATCGATGGGGTGTTTGGCCGTGGCAGCCGTGCCGCGATTGCCGCATGGCAGCGCGGGATTGGTCTGCCCGGCACTGGTTTTGTGACGCAAGATCAGGTGACGCGATTGACGGCGCAGGCAGATCGGCGGGCCGCCGAGCTGGAGGCAGAAGCCGCCGCTCGCAAGGCCGAGCAGGACCGTCAGGACCGGCTGTATTGGGATCAGACTGGGGCTGCGGGGGATGAGGCGGGGCTGCGCGCCTACCTCAAACGCTTCCCCGATGGATTGTTCGCCGAACTGGCAGCAGATCGTTTGGCGGTGTACGAAGATCAACGCCGCACCGAAACCGCCGCATTGGAAGGTACTGCTTGGGACCGGGCCGAGGCTGCGAATACCCAAGCAAGCTACCAAGATTACCTAGGGCAATTCCCGCGTGGGGCTTTTGCCGCAGAGGCGCAGGCCCGGATAGAGGCCTTGCAAGAGGAAGCGCAGGGCGGTGCTGACCGCGCCCGCGCAGAGGCGGCAGAGGCCGCACTTGGCCTCAACCCGTTGGCACGAACATTGATTGAACGACGGCTGGATGGGCTTGGCCTGAAACCCGGCGAGGCGGACGGTGTGTTCGACGAACGTACCCGTCGCGCGATCCGGCGGTTCCAGCAATCGCGCAACCAGCCGCGCACCGGCTATCTGGATCAGGCCGCGGTGGTGGCCTTGCTGGCGGGTGGCATCATCAAGTTCGGCGAGTAATCAGGGCTTCATCCGCGCGGCCTGCGCCAGTAAAGCCTCGACCAGCGGGGTTTGCGGGTCGCGTGCGGCGGCAACGAGGCCGATTATATGTTCGGCCTCGGGGTCCACGATCGGAATGGCGCAAAGGTCGTTGCCCTGTGCGACCATTTCGGCCAACCCCTTTGGCACGACAGAGGCCCATTCGCCGCTGCGCAAATGCGCGATCAGCGCCAGCGAAGAGTTGCTTTCCAGCCGCGCGTCAACCTTCGCGCCTGCTTCGGCCAGATGCTGATTGATGATCCGGCGGTTTTGCATGTCTTCGGTCAGCAGGCAAAGGGGCTGTGCTGCAACCTCGGCCCATGTCACCTGCTTCAGCGTCGCCAAAGGCGAGGTCTTGGCGCATAGCATTCGGTAAAACTCGGTGTAAACCGGTACGCGGATCACGCGACCAAGCGGCTCGTTTTCCAGATAGGTTAGGCCGACATCCAGTTCCAACGCCTCGATCTCGGTTAGAATTTGGGCCGAGGTGCGCGATAGGATTTGCAAGCGCAGCGCCGGGTGGCGGGCCAAAAACGGGCCGGTCAAATTGGCAACCATGGTCAGCGCCGTTGGGATGACGCCCAGCCGCAACGTCCCCGTCAGCCCATGATGCGCCGCACGCATTTCGGATTTCATCGCGCGCGCATCGCCCACAATACGCCGCGCCCAAATCAGCACGCGGTCGCCCTCGGGTGTCAGCCCTTGATAGCGCGAACCGCGAAACACCAATTGCACGCCCAATTGTTCCTCTAGCTGCCGGATGGCAGACGACAGCGTGGGTTGCGTCACACCAATGCGTTGTGCGGCCCGACCAAAATGGCCCTCGCCCACCAATGCAAGAAACATTTCCAGCTTGTCGATCATTGCAAACACGCCCCCAATTGCGGCGATTCTTGCAGCATTTGCAACGCAGCGCAAGAAAACACACCTCTGATCCACCCTCTGTCTTGTCCCGGCGACCTGAGGGGCCTACATCTCGGCCATGCGCAAGTTTATCCCCTTTCTGAACAAACCCCCGACTGTGCCAGTGATCCGGTTGTCCGGGGCCATTGGTGGCGGTAGTCGGTTTTCCGCCGCTTTGAACGATGCCGATCTGGCGCCGCTGATTGAACGTGCGTTTTCGCGCGGCAAGCCGGTGGCTGTGGCGCTGATTATCAACTCGCCAGGCGGCTCGCCGGTGCAGTCAAGCCTGATTGCAGCCCGCATCCGGCGGCTGGCCGCGGAAAAGCAAGTCCCCGTGCATGCCTTTGTCGAGGATGTCGCGGCCTCGGGCGGCTATTGGCTGGCCTGTGCTGCCGATCAGATCTGGGTGGATCAAAGCTCTATCGTTGGCTCTATCGGGGTGATTTTCGCCAGTTTCGGATTTCAGGACCTGATGGCGAAACACGGGGTCGAGCGGCGGGTCCACACTGCGGGCAAGTCAAAATCGCTGGCCGATCCGTTTTTGGCCGAGAAGCCCGGCGATGTGAAACGGCTTAAAGCGCTGCAAGAACCGATCCATCAGGCCTTTATCGCCCATGTGAAAGCCCGGCGCGGCGCGCGTTTGGACGCCGAGGCAGATCTATTTAACGCCGATGTTTGGGTTGGCGAGGCGGCAGTGGCAAATGGCATTGCCGATGGTGTGGCGCATTTGGTGCCGAAAATGAAGGCGCTGTTCGGCGACAAGGTACGCCTTGTGCCGATGGGGCAGCGGCGCAGCTTGATGCAGCGTTTTGGGATGGCGCAATTTGGCGCGCAAATGGCTGGTGCGGCCCTGAACGAAGTCGAGGAGCGTGCGCTATGGGCGCGCTACGGGCTGTAGCGCGTGGTTAAACTTGTCACCTTTTTTCTGATCGCGATTGCGGTGCTTGCGATGTTTGGCAAGCTGGGATGGCTTGGTGCGCTGGCCCCCAAGCGCTTGCGCAAAGGCAAGGGGCACGCCCTTGGCAAACCCGCGACATGCTTGCACTGCGGCAAGCATATTATCGGGAAATCTGGCTGTGACTGCCGTACGACGACGAAGAACAAAGGATAGCCTGCCGTGATGACCGATATTCTTTACGTAGCCATTGGGCTGGTTTTACTGGTTCTGGCCGGGGATGCATTGGTGCGCGGTGCGGTGAATATGAGCCTGCGTCTGGGCATTCCACCCTTGGTGGTGGGCCTGACGGTTGTGGCCTTTGGCACTTCAGCCCCGGAATTGCTGGTGTCCGTCAAAGCCATTCTAGAGGGCGTCTCGGGGATGGCGATGGGCAATGTGGTCGGCTCGAATATCGCGAATGTTTTGCTGGTGCTTGGGGTGCCAGCGATCATCACCACGATCCACAGCAGTGATTTGGGGCTGAGCCGCAGCTACTTCACCATGCTCGCAGCAACCGCGTTGTTCATCGTGGTGGCCTTCATGGGGCCGATTGTCTGGTGGCATGGCATCATTTTGCTGATTGGCCTCGCGATGATGCTGTTTGACAATTATTGCACGGCCAGGTCGCATCGCCGGGCCGCAGGGGCGGCACTGGCCGCCAGCGACGATGATGATGCGGCAGCGCTGGAAGGTGCCGACCCGTCAATGCCCTGGTGGAAAATTGCGGCATTTTTGCTGGCTGGGATCATTGGTTTGCCACTGGGTGCGGGTTTTTTGGTCGATGGTGCCGCCGATATTGCGCGGGTCTTTGGCATCTCGGAAACCGTAATCGGCCTGACATTGGTGGCTGTCGGAACCTCGTTGCCTGAACTTGCGACCAGCGTGATTGCGGCCTTCAAAAAGCAAGCGGATGTCGCGATGGGCAATGTCATTGGCTCTAACGTGTTCAACCTTTTGGGGATCATTGGTGTGGCCAGCATGGTCGGCAATATCGATGTCGCACCATCAATGCTTTATTCCGGTCTTTGGGTGATGCTTGCAGCGTCGTTGATCCTGATCCCGTTCATCTTGATGCGCTACAATATCACCCGCACCGTGGGTATCGGTTTTGTCACGATTTACGTGGCCTATACCGCATCGCTGGTGCTTTGATGCAGGCGGCATTGGTCACCGGGGCAGGGCGTCGCCTTGGCCGCGCTATGGCGCTGTATCTGGCGGGGCGTGGCTATGATGTGGCGGTGCATTATGCAGGGTCGCAGACCGAGGCGAACGAGGTCGTCGCCCAGATTAAAGCAATGGGCCGCCGTGCGGTCGCGTTACAAGCCGATCTGCTGGACGAAGATGCAACCCAAGGCCTGATCGCGCGCGCGAACGCGGCATTGGGGCCGTTGACCGTGCTGGTTAACAACGCCTCGATCTTTGAGCATGACACGATCCACAGCGCCACGCGCGCCTCTTGGGATCGGCATCTGGCATCGAACCTGCGTGCGCCTTTCATTCTGACCCAAAGCTTTGCCGCACAGGCCCCGCCCGCAAGCGTTGATGCAACGGGCGAGCAGCTGGCCCAGTCTTTGATTGTCAATATGGTCGATCAACGGGTGAAAAAGCTGACGCCGGAATATATGACCTACACGCTGGCCAAAATGGGGCTTTGGGCGCTGACCCAAAGCACAGCGCAAGCGCTGGCCCCGGCGATCAGGGTCAACGCAATTGGCCCCGGTGCAACGTTGGTTGGGGCGCGGCAATCGCAAGCGCATTTCGACGGGCAGCGTGCAAATTCGATTTTGCAGCGCGGTGCTAACCCGGCTGATATCACTGCGGCTTTGGGTTACTTTTTGGATGCACCTGCAGTTACGGGACAGGTTTTATGTGTTGATGGTGGCCAACATTTAGGTTGGAAAACGCCGGATATACTGGGGTTAGAGTGACCCAACCGCAGAAGGTTGGCAAAGTTGTGCACTTTCTCCCAAGCGGTCACAAACCCGTTACAATTTTCTTAATCTTTTCAGTTGTTTGCCGCCTAGGTAATTAAATTGTGTTTATAATCAACGCGTTAATTATATGCCTAAAAAACAGGCAGTTCATTGAAGGGGGCCGAATACAAGGAAAAAACGGGCTTGCTGGAATAGAACCAACAGAGTTATCCACAGAAACCGTGGATAGATTTTTACTTGCCCCCGAGGTCGGAACATTGCAGCCAAGGGGGAATCAATCAATCAGATCAGGGGTGACGCAGGGTGCAAGAGGACGGTGCGAAAATCGAGACCGGGCACAGCGTCATTCAGGGCTATCTGAAGACGATTGATGGCTCTCCGGGTGTGTACCGGATGCTGAATGCAGCTTCCGAGGTACTTTACGTTGGTAAAGCGCGTAATTTGCGGGCCCGGGTCTCTAATTATGCACGGCCCTCGGGCCATTCAGGGCGAATCGCCCGGATGATCTCCGAGACGGCCAGCATGATGTTTTTGACAACGCGCACCGAGACCGAAGCGCTGCTGCTGGAGCAGAACCTGATCAAGCAGCTTAAACCGCGCTATAATGTGCTGCTGCGCGATGACAAAAGCTTTCCCAATATTTTGATCCCCACCGATCACGCCTTTCCGATGCTGAAGAAACATCGTGGCAAGCGCTCGGAAAAGGGGCATTACTTTGGCCCGTTCGCCAGCGCGGGTGCTGTCAACCGAACGCTGAACCAGTTGCAACGCGTGTTCTTGTTGCGCAATTGCACGGACGCGATGTTTGCCAGCCGAACCCGGCCGTGCCTGCAATTTCAGATCAAACGCTGTGCCGGCCCCTGTGTGGGTCGCGTGGCAGAGGCGGATTACGGCAATCTGGTCGCGGATGCGCGCCGGTTTTTGCAAGGCAAGACCACCGACGTGCAGGCCAATCTGGCGGCAGAAATGACGAAAGCCTCGGATGAGATGGAGTTCGAGCGCGCCGCCGCCCTGCGCGACCGGATCAAGGCGTTGACCCAGGTGCAATCGGCGCAAGGCATCAACCCCGCGTCGGTGCCAGAGGCTGATGTGATCGCCCTGCATCTGGAAGGCGGGCAGGCCTGCGTGCAGGTGTTTTTCATCCGGGCCAACCAATCCTGGGGCAACCGCGATTTCTATCCGCGCACCGGGGCTGGGGCGGAAGAACCAGAGATCATGGAAGCCTTCGTCACGCAGTTTTACGATGACAAAGAGCCGCCGCGTTTGGTGCTGTTGTCGCATGCGGTAGAGAACGAGGATCTGGTATCACAGGTCTTGTCGGACCGCGCCGGGCGCAAGGTCGAACTTGCCGTTCCGCAGCGGGGCGAGAAAGCCGAACTGGTGGAAAACGCCGCCCGCAATGCGCGCGAAAGTCTGGCGCGCAAAATGGCGGAAGGGGCAAGCCAGAAAAGGCTTCTGTCAGGTCTGGCAGAGGCTTTCGATCTGGACGCCCCGCCGCGCCGGATCGAAGTTTATGACAACTCGCATATTCAAGGCACCAATGCCGTGGGTGGCATGATCGTCGCCGGGGCCGAAGGATTTTTGAAATCGCAGTACCGCAAGTTCAATATCAAGTCGGATGCCGGGGCGAACTCCGACGATTTCGGCATGATGAAAGAGGTGCTGACCCGGCGGTTTGAACGGTTGCTGAAAGAAGACCCCGAACGCACGACAGAGGCTTGGCCAGACCTGTTGCTGATCGATGGCGGCGCGGGGCATGTCTCGGCCGTGGAAAGCATTCTGCAAGAGCTGGGCGTGGCGGATATCGCGATGATCGGTGTTGCCAAAGGTGTGGACCGTGATCACGGCAAGGAAGAGTTTCACCGCACCGGCCAGCGCCCCTTCGCCTTGCGCATGAACGACCCGGTTTTGTATTTCGTGCAACGCCTGCGCGACGAGGCGCACCGTTGGGCCATCGGCGCCCACCGTGCCAAGCGCGCCAAGGCGGTTTCGGCGACGCCGTTGGACGATATCCCCGGCGTCGGTGCCGCCCGCAAACGCGCGCTTTTGGCACATTTCGGGTCTGCCAAAGCCGTCGCGCGTGCTGGGATTTCCGATCTGATGGTGGTGGATGGCATTTCGGAACCGTTGGCGCAAAAGATCAGCGATTTTCTGAGCGCAAAAGGCTAGGGGGCGGTCCCCATGCGCCTGCCCAAAAACGTGACATTCGGCTTTGCGACCAGCATGGATGGCCGTCTTACCCCAAGCGCGAAACCGGGGCGATGGGCGTTGGGCAGAATTGAAACGCCAGCCAACCCCCTTGACGCGGGCCCCTTCCTTGGCCCCCAATTGCCACCGTCAAACATTTTGGCATCGGGGGACTGAATGGACGATATCACTGCATACTCAGCCGCAATACTTTCGCTTTTGGCCTTTGTGCTGATTGTCTTGGTTCAAGGGGCCGTCGTTGGTGCGAGCAAGGCCAAGGCGGGGCTGCCGCCGGGGGCCACGCCAGCAAACAATTACAACGACACGCTATACCGGTTGAACCGGTCGCATCAAAACGGGGTCGAGATTATGGCCGCCGCCGCCACCGCGCTGTTTGCCTGCATTTTGCTTGGCGTTTCAAGCTGGTGGGTGAACCTGCTGATGGCGTTGTTTTTGCTTCTTCGGATCGCTTATATTCTTGTCTATGCTCAGAATATTGGGAAACCCAGCCAAGGGTTGCGAACCGGGGTCTATGTCGCAGGCTGGGCGATGATTGTCGTCATGTGCCTGATGGCCATTGTCGCCGCACTTTAGCGCAAAGGCAAAAGGCCCGCCATTTCCAGCGGGCCTTGCAAACGTACGATCCCGTGCGGATCACTCTTTCGAGCGTTCCTGATAGCTGTTGTCCTCGGTGTTGATCACGATCCGCGTGCCAACGCCGATATGCGGCGGCACCATGACCCGGATCACGCCATCGCAGGTCGCGGGCTTGTACGAAGACGAGGCCGTCTGCCCCTTTACCACAGGTTCAGTCTCGGTCACCTCGACTACCAGCTTTAGGGGCAATTCAATCGCGATGCAGACCCCGTTGAAGGTTTTCAGATGAACTTCCAACCCGTCTTTCAAAAAGACTTTCGCGTCGCCGATGACATCGCCAGAGACCGCAATCTGATCATAGGTTTCCGGTTCCATGAAGTGATAGCCTTCGCCGTCTTCATATAGGAAATTGTGTTTGCGCTCTTCGACATGCGCGCGTTCAACCTGTTCCGTCGTGCGCCAGCGCTCCGAAACCTTCACCCCATCCGAGATGCTCCGCATGTTCACCGAAGTTGTCGGTGTGCCCTTGCCGGGGTGGAAGTTTTCGGCAGTCAGGACAACATAAAGCTTGTTGTTCATCTCGACGACATTGCCCTTGCGCAGACTGGAGGCGATGACTTTCACGCGAATTTCCTTGTACATGGTCTGGCCTGCGCCTAATGCGCGACCCACTGGCGCTAGGGCTTAGCGCATCTTCGCTGAAATCTCCAGATGAAAGGCGCATGTTGTGACTGATCCTTCAAGCCCTTGGTGGACACCGGCCCGGCACGAAGGTCGTCGCCCCGCACTGCTCGCCCGCAATCGTATTCAAGCAGCCTTGCGCTGCTGGTTCGCCGATCAAGGTTTTACCGAGGTGGACCCGGCAGCGCTGGCCATCAGCCCCGGCAACGAGGCGCATTTGCACGGGTTTGCAACCGAGGCGATCGGCACCGACGGGGCGCCGCAAAAGATGTATCTGCATACGTCGCCCGAATTCGCGATGAAAAAACTGCTGGCGGCGGGCGAGGCCCGGATCGCCGCTTTCGCCCATGTATGGCGCAATCGCGAACGCGGTGCCCTGCACAGCCCGGAATTCACCATGCTGGAATGGTACCGCGTTGGCGAAGATTACAGCACCCTGATGCAAGATTGCGCGGAGTTTCTGGCCCTCGCGGCCCGCGTCGCAGGGGTTGATATGCTGCGCTACAAATCCCACGAATGCGATCCCTTCTTACCGTTCGAGCGGCTCTCGGTCGCCGAGGCGTTTCAGCGCTATGCCGACATTGATCTGCTCGCCACACTTGAAAGTGATGGCACGCCTGATGCCGCTGCATTGGCTGCGCAAATGGCGGAGCGCGGCCTGCGCACCGCGCCGGATGATACTTGGTCCGATAGGCTCAGCCGGATCCTGGGTGAAAGGGTGGAGCCGCATTTGGGCCATGGCCGCATGACGATGCTGGACCGTTACCCAATTGCCGAGGCCGCCCTCGCGCGCCCCTGCGCCGATGATTCCCGCGTCGCAGAACGGTTTGAACTTTATGCCTGCGGCGTCGAACTCGCCAATGGCTTCGGCGAATTGACCAATCCCGCAGAGCAACGGCGCCGCTTCAACGCTGAAATGTCCGAAAAACACCGTGTTTACGGCGAAACCTACCCATTGGACGAAGATTTTCTGGCGGCCTTGGCACTCATGCCCCCCGCCTCCGGCATCGCATTGGGCTTTGATCGGCTCGTTATGCTCGCCACCGCCGCACCGCATATCGATGATGTCATCTGGGCCCCGGTCGCGCGTTAACCCGGCCTTTGCGCTGTCATTTGTTCCTAAATATCCCGGGGGTCCGGGGGCTGGCCCCCGGCGCGTTTATCAAGGCACAGACCTAAGTTCGAGGTCTCGATCAGGCTCAAGGCGATGCTTAAACCTGCCGAAGGTGCCAGAATGCCCCTTTCCCCTTAACCCCGATCTGCGCTACCACTCCATAATGAAATGGACGATACCAAATATCCTGACCGTCCTTCGCCTCTTCGCAGCACCTGGCGTTGCGGTGATGTTTCTCTATTTTCACCGCCCCTGGGCCGATTGGTTCGCACTCGCACTCTTTGTTTCGGCTGCGATCACTGATTTTTTCGATGGCTATCTGGCCCGGCTGTGGAAACAAGAAAGCAAGTTTGGCGCGATGCTGGACCCGATTGCCGATAAGGCGATGGTGGTGATCGCATTGATGGTGATCACCGGCTATTCGGGCATGAACCCTTGGTTGATCCTACCCGCCAGCGTGATCTTGTTCCGCGAGGTGTTTGTTTCTGGCCTGCGCGAATTTCTGGGCGCCAAAGCCAGCTTGCTGAAGGTAACACAGCTTGCGAAGTGGAAAACCACGGCGCAGATGGTGGCCATTGCAGTGCTGTTTTTGGGCACCGGCCTCGAATTTATGCATCTGCAAGCCTATCACCAGATGAACCCCGCTGATTATGACGTCCTGATGCAAAACGGCCCCAGTGATTTCAACCAGTTGTGGTTGGTCGCCACTGGTGGCTGGTATGCGGGGATTACCGGCTTTGTGTTGATCTGGATCGCCGCCGCACTGACATTTGTGACGGGGCTTGACTATTACCTAAAGGCGCTGCCCCATCTGAAAGATGACCCATGATCGACGTGCTGTACTTTGCTTGGGTGCGCGAGCGCATCGGCTTGCCACGTGAACGGCTGGAAACCTCGGCAGTTACCGTTGCGGATTTGGTGCGCGAACTTAGCGCGCGCGAAGACCGCTATGCGCTGGCCTTCGCCGATCTGACCAGTTTACGCGTCGCCGTGGATCAAGAGCTTGCCGATTTCAGCGCGCCTTTGGCAGGTGCGCGCGAGGTCGCCTTCTTCCCCCCCATGACGGGCGGTTAAGCCGATGCGGGTCGTCGTTCAGGCAGCCGCATTTGATTTGGGCGCAGAGGCCAACGCCTTTGCGCAAAATCTGCCGGGTGTCGGCGCGATTGTAACCTTCACCGGTATTGTGCGCGACAGTGCCAGCGGCGATCTGGCCGCGATGGAAATCGAACATTACCCTGGCATGACCGAACATGCGATGACCGCGATTGCTGAACAGGCGATGACGCGCTGGCACCTTGCCGATTGTCTGGTGATCCACCGATACGGGCGGCTGCAAGCGTCCGATCCGATCATGATGGTGGCCACGGCCTCGCGCCACCGGGCCGATGCATTTGCGGCGGCAGAGTTCTTGATGGATTACCTGAAATCCCGCGCACCATTCTGGAAGAAAGAGATTACAGACGAGGGCGCCGACTGGGTTGCCGCCAAAGACGAAGACGAGGCGGCGTTGAAGCGCTGGTGAGGTTTATCCCGCAAAAAACGGTCTTGGCCCGTTGCTTATGCGCGGTGCAGGGCCGCTAAAACTCTTTTATTTCGCGGGGCTTAGCCAAACCGCCCCCGCCAGTTCGGCTGCAAATCATCTTTGTCTTTGCGCGCTTCATAGACGCCGCGGGCGATGGCGCGCGCAAGGCAGCTGGCCGCTGCATGGCCAAGCTGGAATGTGTCCCGTAGCGGGTCAGAAAGCGGTCTGGCCCCGGTGGCCGCGGCAAAGATCAGATCGCCATCAATGGGCGTGTGGCTGGGCACAATCGCGCGGGCCATGCCGTCATGCGCCGCGATGGCCATCCGCTGCGCTTGGGCTTGGGTTAGGGCGGCATCGGTGGCGATGATCGCGATGGTCGTCGCCTCGCCCATTCGTTTTTGGGGCAGGGGTTCATGGCTGGCCGGAAAGCTGCCCGGCAAGCCAAAGCCACCGAATTCTGCCTCCATCTCCCACGGGGCGGCCCAGAAATGCTTGCCATCGGCGATGGTGGCAGAGCCGAGCGCATTGACCGCCACCAGCGCGCCGACGGTTATGCCGTTGCTCAGCACAACCGAGGCAGAGCCAAGACCGCCCTTCAAAATGCCTGTCGCGGCACCGTAACCGGCACCCGCAGTTCCGATGGCGAAGTCCACGGCGGCGTGACTAAGGGCCAAGCGGCCCAAGTCTTTGTAGGGATTGGCGCGCCATTTCTTATCGCCACCGTTCAAAAGATCGAACAGAATCGCGCCGGGCACGATGGGTACACGCGCATCACCCACCGCAAAACCGCGCCCCTGTTCGGCCAGCGCATCCGCCACGCCAGAGCCTGCATCCAACCCGAAGGCCGAACCGCCCGACAGCACCAGCGCATCGACCTGTTGCACCAGCTTATCAGGGGCAAGCAGGTCCGTTTCGCGCGTACCGGGCGCGCCGCCCATGATATGCACCGCAGCCGTGAAAGGCGCATCGCCCAGCAAAACGGTGACCCCGGTTTTCACCAAAGGATCGGCGGAATTGCCGACATAAAGGCCAGCCACATCGGTGATGAGGTTGCGCGGCCCCGGTCGCATCACAGGGTTTCCCGGATCGCGGCAGTAGCCGGATCGCCGGTGTTGGGCGTGCCGGTAGGTTCGATCAGCAGTAAATGCGTCTCGACCAGCGCGCGGGGGCGGTGTTGCAGGCCCTTGGGCACCACAAACACTTCCATCGGGCGCAACGTGACGGGGCCGGCCGGAAGATCAATGATCAGCTCGCCCGACAAAACCATAAAGAAATCATCGGTATCGGGGTGATCATGCCAAACAAATTCGCCCAGGACCTTCACGACCATCAAGTCATGGCCATTAAAGCTGCCAACTGTTTTGGGCGACCAAAGTGCTGTGAATTGGGCAAGCTTTTCGGTCAGGTTGATCGGGGTCATTTGGGGCTTTCTGCGGTCAGTTTTGGTCAATCGGGCGGATCATCTTTCGTTCCAGCACGCGGAGCACAGCCGCAAGATCATGGCCGCGGCGCAGCACAAGGCCGTCCATGCCAACCACAGCATACATGCCTTGGCGATTGCGCAGCTTCGGGCGCTTTTCGATGCGGTAAAGCGGGTTCTCGGACGTGCGACGAAACACACAAAACACGGCCAATTCGCGCAAAGAGGAAATACCGTAATCACGCCATTCGCCGCAAGCCACCATACGCCCGTAAAGCGACAGGATCGTCGACAATTCGCGGCGATCAAAGTTGATCTGCTCGGGGAAATGGGCAGTGAAGGGGGTCGGTGGATTGACTGTCATCGGGTCAGCTTACGCACCGCGGCGCGCAAATCAAGTGCGCGTGCAGGCCAGATCACAAGGTTCGGTTGCAACCGGCCCCATCGAGCCAATTGCATTGCCCATTTGAGGCGGCGCGATGATCTTGATTTGGTCTTGCCAATGCCCAAGATTAGCCGTGATCGACCCCTAAACCTAGCTTCAGTAACGAAGAAGTATGACCCGGTGGCGCGGACTTATTGCCCCCACCCAGATCGCATCATCGGGTCAGCTTTGTTGCCTAAAATAACATTGCTAGGGCATGGATTTGCCCTGGCGGTGCTATTTGGGTTTCAGCCTGTGCCCGCTTTCCAATACGGCCTAAGCAAAACCGGGGGCGATGCAGAATGTACCGGTTTGCAGCCCGCGACGACTGCGTTCGACCGTGTTCATAAATTTGCGGGTGGCAGGCGCATCCGCGGCCAGCACGCCTTGATGCACCAAAATTGCGCAAATGGCGGCTTCAGCGGCGCGGGTGCCGCCATCGATGATTTTCAGGGCGATGCCGCGCTTTAGCTCTGGGATGATCGCTGTGAAAACCGCTTCTGCCCCGGTTTTAATCGCAACACGGCCCGCCATGGCCCGCATCAATTCTGTGCAGGCACGGCCTTCACCGGCGACCATTTCAGGATGCTGTGCCATCGCGCGCGACAGCTTATGTGCGGCACGCTGCCGGGCGGTGCCGGTCTCGGGGGCGGCGGCACAAAACGCCATTGCGCGGGCCAACCCGTGCACGGTTGTGGCGTAGTTCGGCGCAGAACAGCCATCGATGCCAAATCCGGGCGAGGTCATGCCCGTCACATCCTCGAACGCCTCTTTCACCGCGATCTGAACGGGATGATCCGGCTCGATATAATCGGCATGACCGCCAAGATGTTTGTTGAGAGTCAAAAACCCCGCATGTTTGCCAGAGCAGTTGTTGTGCAGCTGACACGGGCTTTGATCCGTCTTGATCAGGTGGTTGCGCTCGGGTCGGTCAGACGGTTCTTGCGGGCCGCACCGCAGGTCAGTCTCTGAAAGCCCCAGATCGGCAAGCCAGTGCGATACGGCATTTGCATGCAGCGCAGAGCCATTGTGGCTGGCGCAGACCAGCGCCAGTTGCTTTGGGGTCAGCGCATCGCCCGCGCCGCTTTCCAACAAGGGCAAGGCTTGCAGGATCTTGCACGAAGAGCGCGGGAAAATGACGGCTTCCGGGTTGCCCCAGGCCTGCACAATCTTGCCGGCCTCATCGCAAATCACGGCATGGCCCCAATGGGCGCTTTCCAGCATCCCACCACGCCAAAGTTCAGCCATCGCAACCGCACCATTCATTGGATTTTCCCTTATGACAAAGCCAAACCATCACTTATGCGCGAAAAATTGCCCATGGGGCTTTTACGAGCCACGGTTTTTGCGTTATGCAGGCAATATCGAGTTGAAACGTTCCGCGCTACAGGAAAAACTGGCAAACTTAAGCCACGTAGTTCGGACAGAGGCACAATAACAGCTGGAGGCTGTCAACCACATGAATTCACGCATCATCGGGGCGCTGGTAGGTGCTATGCTTGGAATGGGGGCGTCGGCCGCCTTCGCACAATCTGAAACCGAATGCGTTTCGGCACAGACAGATTGGAGCGTTTGCGTTTGGCCGCAGCCCAAGGAATGCTGGGGTGTGTCCAAACCCAAAGAAAGCGTAAACACACGCGATGGCAATCCGGTTTCGGTCCGTCGTGGCGACATCTTGATGTTCGTCACATTCCGCCCCGGCGCTGGCGCTTCGGGCGAGGTTTCCTTTAGCGGCGGTTATCCGTTCGCATCGGGTTCTACCGTGCGGGTGGAAATCGACGGATCGGCGTTCGAGCTGTTTTCGGACGGTGAATGGGCTTGGCCGTCCAGCACGACCGATGATGCGGCCTTGCTGGCGGCGATGAAACGAGGGGCCTCTGCAACAGTGACGGGTCGCTCGGGCCGCGGTACGCAAACCAAAGACACTTTCTCGCTGCAAGGCTTCACAGCCGCGATGCAAGAGGCAGAGACGCGCTGTAAGTAAGTAGGCCGCGTCTATGCTAAATTTGAACGCCCCGGCAGTGATGCGGGGGCGTTTTGTTTTGCGCAGGGTATACCAAAAGCTTCAGGTGCTTGGTGGCCTAGAAGGTCAAATTAAGACCATTCTTCAGATGCCGATCAAACAAGGTCTTTAAACGCGCAGATTGAAAGATCGGCCGGGCGGGCGTTACGGCTTTATTCACCAGACCGGGAAAGAGGGTTTCGAGTTCTTGGATGGCTTCTGGACCCATTGCATTGCGCGCTTGCGGGCCTGTTAGAAGCGTTTCGCTTTGCGCGCCTTCGGCATAAATGATTTCGTGCCGATCGGTCAGAAGATGAAAATAGCTGATCGGAACCATCCCCGGTGCTTCTTCGATTCCGGGCATGCCAGTCAGTTTTATGGCCGGCACCAGAACCTCGGATGTCCCGAACATCCGTTCGGCAATTTTGGACTGCAAAAGCATCCGATGCTGGCGCGACACATACATATCCCGCTTGGGATTGTTCTTGCCCAATGCCCCTTTGGCGATCCGGATTGGGGCGAGCTTTCCCATGCCAAGCGCTTTGCTATGGCCGATCCAGCGAATGGGTTGCAAGCCATTGTCGCGGGTCTGAACAAGGTCGCCAATCGCCAAATCTTCAATCGGCTGCTCGCCAACGGAGGTCAAGATATTGGTGCCGCGAACATAGCAGGTCACAACGGTCCAAGACTGGCGATTGCCGGTCAAGCCGTTAAATGAAGCCCCTGACAGGCTGTTCAAAGCCAGTGATTGTATCGGACCCGCTTCCATTGCCACTTGATCGGCATTGGCCGCAAACTCTGGCGCCCAGTAGGTATTTCCAAGCGTATCTTGAAACACGACTGCGGTAATGCCAGCGGTTGTGCCATCGGAATAGGTGATCGTCGCGTTATAGATCACCGAGGAATCGAAGGTCTGATTGGCGCCGCCATTAATTCTAAAGGTCTCGCTTGGCGAATTGTCTTGGTCATAAGCGTTCGTCGTACCACCGGTAAAACCTGTCGAACCGGGTGAAAAAGTCTGTGCATTCTGCAGGAATGCCGTCCCCGGCCCCCCAAACACGCTACCGACAAGTGCATTTGCATTTTCTGCAAGGTTATTGCCCTCGGTCGTGTCGATATCCGCTAAGTTCCCCAGCGAGAAAACCGTAAACGTTGTAGGCAATTGTTACACTCCTTTAAGCGTCTATAGGGGCCGTACTCATTAAGCTTCGTAACGAATATACTTTCGATATATTTCCGAATGGGCCCTACCAAGGGGAAATATCGTTAGAATTTGTCACTTCATTATGGTTGAAAATTGACGCAACTGTGGCGCTTTGTAGTCCGCGGAAAAAACTGTAGGGTGGCGATAAGAGGCGGCACGTTCGTGGCAGATATTGCCAGCGTCTGGGCCAGATTGCAGGGTTGTGCCTTTTGCCGGGGCGGCCGCGCGCGGCTTTGCGGCATGCCCCATTCCGTTCACGCGCGAAATCCGCTATGGACCCTTCTTGACCCAAAGGATTGTTACCATGACCGCCCCGACCCAGATGCCACAAACCCCGATAACTCAAGATGTCCTGACCATTCCGCGCAAGCGGCCAGAGGGGGGCAAGGTGAACATCATCGGGCTAACGCGCGATCAGCTGCGCGAGGCTTTGATTGCGGCAGGGACACCTGAAAAGCAGGTTAAAATGCGGTTGGGGCAAATCTGGCAATGGGTTTATTTCTTTGGTCTGCGTGATTTCGAAGAGATGACCAACCTGTCCAAAGACTTCCGCGCGATGCTGGCGCAGACATTCGAGATTGTGCTGCCTGAGGTCGTGACACGGCAGATAAGCGAGGATGGCACGCGCAAATATTTGGTCCGCATTGCAGGCGGGCACGAGGTGGAGGTGGTCTATATCCCCGAAACCGATCGCGGCACCTTGTGTATTTCCAGCCAGGTCGGTTGCACGCTGACCTGTTCGTTTTGCCATACAGGTACCCAAAAACTTGTGCGCAACCTGACGGCAGGCGAGATTGTGGGCCAGGTTATGCTGGCGCGCGACGATCTGGATGAATGGCCCAAGAAAGGCGCGCATAATGATGCGACCGCGCGGCTGATCTCGAACATCGTGCTGATGGGCATGGGCGAGCCTTTGTACAACTTTGACAATGTACGCGACGCGATGAAGGTGGTGATGGACGGTGAAGGCATTGCCTTGGGTCGCCGGCGAATCACCCTGTCGACGTCGGGCGTGGTGCCAGAGATTGCGCGCACCGCGACAGAGATTGGTTGCCTGCTGGCGGTCTCGTTTCATGCCACGACCGACGAGGTTCGCGACCAGTTGGTGCCGATTAACAAGCGTTGGAATATCGCGACCTTGCTCGAGGCGCTGCGGGCCTATCCGAGCCTATCAAACTCGGAACGGATCACGTTTGAATATGTGATGCTGGACGGGGTGAATGACAGCAAAGAAGACGCTTACCGTTTGGTAGAGCTGATCCGAGGCATCCCAGCCAAGATCAACCTGATCCCGTTTAACGAATGGCCCGGCGCACCTTACAAGCGGTCTTCGGGCAACCGTATCCACGCCTTTGCCGATATTATCCACGAAGCAGGCTACGCCAGCCCGATCCGCAGACCGCGCGGCGAGGATATCATGGCCGCTTGTGGTCAGTTGAAATCGGCGACAGAGCGCGATCGCAAGTCGCGCGCACAGATCGAGGCCGAGGCCGGGCTTTAACCCGGCACGGCGGCGCGCAAGTGGTTTTTGATCACGTCACGCGCGGCTTGCAGTACTTCTTCGCCATGTATGCGGCGCTGCTTGGCGCGTTTGCGTTTGGAGGCGTCTAGCATCTCCAACGATGGCAAAAGCGGCGGCAGCGCGATTAAAAAGCCCAAGGGTGAAATGGGTTGCCCGGAAACGGAAACCCAAAATTCGGAATAGGCCGTTTCGAATTGAATGCGGTTTTGGGCCGTGCAGGATGGATGTTGGCGCGGCGAGATACCGATGGCGCGGTCAAAACCTTGCGCGATGGCAAAACTTGCGAAGGCCGAAAAGCACAGATGTGCCGGTGTGGCGCGGTGAAAAGTCTTGTTGAAAGGCGCTTGATAGTCGCGGGTCTGGGTTAATTGCTTGCGGGTTATGAAATAGATTGCCTCGCCGGGCGTGTGGTTGTCTGGCAGGGCTGTTTCGACGGGAATAAGCGTGAAAGACATCACGCAGATCCGGCCGCCATTGGCAAAAAGAACAATGCTTTGTGCCCCCTCGTAAAGCACATCATTGCCGGGCATCAGCCGGATTTCGTAGTGAATATCATCCGCGATCTGTTGCCATAGGCGCAACCCATCCCCGCAATAGACCTGCGCCAAATAGGCGG
>JBLIGH010000011.1:0-20167 GCA_047636855.1 Pseudorhodobacter sp. | reverse complement strand
GTGTCTCAGTCCCAGTGTGGCTGATCATCCTCTCAAACCAGCTATGGATCGTCGGCTTGGTAGGCCATTACCCCACCAACTACCTAATCCAACGCGGGCCAATCCTTTGGCGATAAATCTTTCCCCCGAAGGGCACATACGGTATTACTCCCAGTTTCCCGAGGCTATTCCGTACCAAAGGGTATGTTCCCACGCGTTACTCACCCGTCCGCCACTAAGCCCGAAGGCTTCGTTCGACTTGCATGTGTTAGGCCTGCCGCCAGCGTTCATTCTGAGCCAGGATCAAACTCTCAAGTTGAAAGTCCCGAAGGACTAACCTTGACGTCGAACCTCTGCACATCTGCTAGTCCTATTTAAAAGACTAGACTTAATTCTCTGTTCTGTGCTTCAGTTTCAAAAGAAACAAAAGCCGCAAAACAGTGAAGCTTGTCACTCTCATTATCGCCGAAGCTAGAGAGCCGATATGCAGTCGATTAAACGTCGAAACGTCCAAACCGCCCACATATCTCTTCAGATATTATCAATTTCAAAGAGCATAAAAGACAAAATAACCTGACTGCGCTAATAACCAAGCGCAACCAACCGCCTTATCTTCAGATCGTATTCCGCAGTCCGGTTCCCCTTCCCGCTCCCTCCGCTTCCCGTTCCGTCGCTTCCGACCGTCTGTTCGTCTTCGGTGAGGCAGCTTCTAGGTCCACAGCAAAAAACTCGCAAGGCCTAAAAGACAGAATTATGACTTTTCTTTTCGAAGATCTGAAAGTTGCTCAATATCTAGTGGGATGCGCAATTTTCGGCACAAAAAGACCCGCTTCAGCATCAGTTTCTGTGCCGAAGCGGATCAGGGATGCTTAGACGCGGGCCGCATTGGTCGAAGCTTTGCGATTCGCCTTGGGAAGCAAGCGTATGAGTAACAAAGAAAAAATCGCGAGAAGGTACAGAATCGGCTCTGGTGGCCAAGCTTTTACAAGCCAAAGGAAGTGCAAAGACCCAGCAATTGCTGCCAAATAGGTCAAACGGTGCAGTTTTTGCCATGTGACGGCCCCCAAACGGCGCACCGAAGCGTTATTTGAAGTCACGGCCAGAGGAATCATCGCGGCGAATCCCAACATGCCGATGGTGATATAGGGGCGCTTCAAAATATCGGCCCAGATTTCAGCCCAGCGCAGCTGAATATCCAGCACCAGCCAAGTCGTCAGGTGCAGGGCGATATAGAAGAAGGCCAGAAGTCCGATGGCGCGGCGATAGCGGATCAGGTTTATGCCTGTGAAACGCCGCAGCGGGGTGACAGCCAGCCCCGCTACGAGGAATTGCAGACCATGCAGGCCCAGCGCATGTTCGATCCGCTTCACAGGGTCGACACCCGCCCCGCCAGACACCGCCAGCCAAACCAGCCATAGGAAGGGCAGCAGGCCCGCCGCATACACCACCCAAGGCGGCACGCGGCGCAGGGCACCATTGATCGCCGGTGCTACCTTAATAATCAATCTTCAAATCCTGGCCTGCATAAAGCTGTGCCACGTGATCGCCGTACCCATTGAACATCAATGTATCGACACGAGGCGCAAAGAAGCCACCGCCAACCACCCGTTCAGATGCCTGTGACCAGCGCGGGTGATCCACCTCTGGGTTCACGTTGCTATAGAAGCCGTATTCCCGTGGGTTTTGCATATTCCAGCTGGTCAGCGGCATCGTATCTGTCAGGCTGATCCGCACAATCGACTTGATCGACTTAAAGCCATACTTCCATGGCACGACCAACCGGATCGGCGCGCCGTTCTGATTTGGCATCGGCTCGTCATACAGTCCCGTTGCCATGATGGTCAGCGGGCTCATCGCCTCGTCTAACCGCAAACCCTCGCGGTAGGGCCAGTCAATGAAGTTGCTACGCTGACCCGGCATTTCTTCTGGACGAAACAAAGTCTCGAAGGCCACGAACTTCGCGCCGGGCTGCACGCCGACACGGTCAAGCAGCGTTGCCAGCTCAAACCCGACCCATGGCACGACCATCGACCATGCCTCGACACAGCGGAAGCGGTAGATCCGCTCTTCCAGTGTCACACCCGTCAGGATGTCGCCCAGATCGTAGCTGCCGGGCTTGTCGACCATGCCGTCGATCTCGATAGCCCACGGGTCTGTCACCAGCCCCCCTGCATTTTCCGAAGGATCTTCCTTGCCCGTCCCGAACTCATAGAAATTGTTGTAGCTCGAGATGTCTTCGAATGTATTTGGGGTGGCATCCGTTGAATAGATGCTTGGCACCTTTTCGATCTTGGCGGTCTCGGTTGACGCTGTCTGAGCCACCGCAGGCCCGGCCAGCATCGTGGCCCCGGCCCCCGCCAAAAGCTGCCGCCGGTTTAAAAACTGCGCCTTGGGCGTCACGTCCGACCAGTTCAATTCCGACTTATATCCCTTACGCATAAATGTTCTCCGTTGCTGTTTTGCAGACAACGTAAACACTTCCGGGCAAAAAAACACCTAGCCTCATCTCACAATGGCGACACGCGATTGAAACAACTCTGACAAAACGCTTTTTTCGCTTGTCGCTATGGCGTGCCGTCGGACACATTGGCCATAGACCATCCGATTTACACCAAGACAGATCAATCCGATGGGGCGCGCGGCACCAGACCGCATGGTTTTCAGGCCGACAACGCGTTCACGGCACATCACGAAAAATCACGAATTGTTGACTGGACGTTCACGAAGGCCGCAGCTTAGCGCGGCAATTCTCCGCCTCAAGCCCAATCATCATCGAAATTTGTCTGATCCGCTTCGCGTTCTGCAGCGTTTCCTCAGTAGTCAACTTGATTGGCTTAATTGTATAACTAGGAGACACCCGCATGATCCGCAGAACATTTATCACTCTGACTGCAGTCGCGAGCCTGATGTCCACTGCAGCCTTCGCAGGCGGCCATAGCAAAGACATCGTGGATACCGCCATCGGTGCAGGCACCTTCACCACCCTCGTCGCCGCAGTACAGGCCGCTGGTCTTGTCGAAACACTGCAAGGCGATGGCCCATTCACTGTTTTCGCCCCGACAGACGCGGCCTTCGCAGCCCTGCCTGCTGGCACGGTCGAGGACCTGCTGAAGCCAGAGAACAAAGACACGCTGGTCGCGATCCTGACGTATCACGTCGTCGCCGGTAAAGTCATGTCAGGCGACCTGTCCGAAGGCTTGAAGGCTGCCAGCGTTCAGGGCGGCGAATTGACAATCACGCTTGAAGGCGGTGCCAAGGTTAACGGCGCAACCATCTCTGCCGCTGATATTGAAGCCTCCAACGGTGTGATCCACGTCATCGACGCCGTGATTCTGCCACCAGCATAATAAGTCCAAGTACGGTTGCGCGCCCGTGGCCCCGTGCTGCGGGCGCGCTGCTTTTGATGAGAGTCTGTTCAGGCCTTCAGCGGTATGATCGGCAAAACTTGCCAAGTGCTAAGCAATCGAGTGACGCCAGCCGACCCGTTTTGACCGTCGCGGCGATCTTCAAAGGCCCCCGGCTGCATTTCAACCGTAAGCGCCTTGTTGAAGTCACCCCTTACCCCAAATGGGTGCGGAAGGCTGCGACGACCTCTTCATAAACCGCGCGTTTGAATGGGACGATGGATGCAATCATCTCGTCCGCGTCAATCCAACGCCATTCCGAAAATTCCGGGTGCTTTGTCGCGATGTTGATTTGATCGTCATGGCCATTAAACCGGTACAGATACCAGCGCTGGCGCTGGCCACGGTATTTTCCGCCCCATAGCTTGCCGATCAGCTCGGATGGCAGCTCATATGTCAGCCAATTTGGCGCTTTCGCAATGTAATCAACCAGATTGGCCGTCACACCAGTTTCTTCCCACAATTCCCGCAATGCAGCTTCACGTGATTTTTCGCCATCATCGATCCCGCCCTGCGGCATCTGCCAAGCGGCGACGTCTGAATCCTTGCGCTGTGCGGCAAAAATCAGCCCCTCTTCGTTAATCATCATCACACCAACGCAGGCACGGTATGGAAGGTCGATTGTATCACTCATAGGTATTTCCGTCTGCTTTCGATGGGCGACCCAATAAGGTCGCCCATCATTTTAAGTCTAATCAGGGCTTAACAGCAATCGCTGAAAGACCTTTCAGAATATCAACCGCATAAGCCAGCTGATAATCATCCTCGCGCAGCTTCGCCGATTCCTCGGCCCGTGCGCGATCTTCTTCAAGCTGACGGCGCTCGTCTTCTGTCATCGAATCGTTCGACAACGCACCGCGCAGGCTGGCTTCCGTTCTGGCCCGTACGGCGCTGGCCGGTTCTTCCTCTTCGACTTCAGGTTGGCGTGGTGGTTGGTTCACGATGATATCAGGGGCGACACCCAGTGACTGAATTGACCGACCCGAAGGCGTGTAGTACCGCGCCGTTGTCAAACGCATAGCCCCTTCGCCACGCAGCGGAATGATAGTCTGAACCGAGCCTTTGCCAAAGCTTTTCGTCCCGACCACAATCGCGCGACGGTGATCTTGCAAAGCACCCGCAACGATTTCCGAGGCCGAGGCCGAACCGCCGTTGATTAGTACGACCAAAGGTTTGCCGCCTGTCAGATCGCCCGGTGTTGCGTTGAAACGCTCGCCGTCATCTGGCGCCCGACCACGGGTCGATACGATCTCGCCCTTGTCCAGGAACGCGTCAGAGACCCTGATCGCCTGATTGAGCAAGCCGCCGGGGTTGTTGCGCAGATCGACGACCACACCGGAGACATTATCCCAGCCGCCCAATTCCGCCGCCATCGTGGCCAGCCCGTCTTCCAAACCATCATAAGTCTGATCATTAAACGTGGTGATTCGAACCACAATCACATCCCCCACAACCCGCGCGCGGGTGGCAGTCAGTTTGATCGTGTCGCGAATTATCGATACGTCGAACGGCTCTATAACATCTTTGCGCACCACTGTGATGATGATCTCGGACCCAACCGGGCCGCGCATCAATTCAACTGCTGCATCCAATGGCAGGCCGATAATCGATTCGCCATCAACATGGGTGATGAAATCGCCCGACTCGATTCCCGCCGCCGCCGCTGGTGTATCATCCATCGGCGAGACGACTTTGACGAAGCCCTCTTCTTGTGTAACTTCTATGCCAAGGCCGCCAAACTCACCCCGGGTCTGGACGCGCATATCCTCGAAATCTTTCGGGGGCAGATAGCTGGAATGCGGATCAAGCGAGGTTAGCATGCCGTTGATTGCCGCCTCGATCAGCTTATCTGTTTCAACTTCCTCGACATATTGTCCGCGAATACGCTCGAAAATATCGCCAAACAGATCGAGCTGCTCATAAACCGAAGCGGTTCGCTTGGTCTCCTGCGCCAGCAGAGGACCAGCCACCTGCGTTGTCAGGAAGATCCCTGCAACCGTGCCGCCCAATGCCGCCATGACAAATTTTTTCATGCCTGTCTCAATCCTTTGTTGCGGCGAACCAAGTAGCCGGGTCAACCAGCTTGTCGCCTTTCCTGATCTCAATATAAAGCGTTTCCGTTTCCCGGATACCACTCAGATCTTTCGTATTGGCCAGAAACTCGGCCTGTTCTTGCCCCGCGCCGCCCATTAAACCTAACGGAGCACCACTTCCGATCACCTCGCCGACCTCGCCATAAACCACAGCTAGCCCAGCTAATACTATAAGATAGCCACTTCCGGGCTCAAGGATCATCACATTTCCGTAGTCCAAAAGCGGCCCACGGTAGCGGATGGTCCCGGCCCAAGGTGAAGTGACCAAAGCACCGGGCCGCGTGGCCAGTGCAATTCCGGGTCGCCGCACCCCTGCCGCGTTCGCCTCATTGGCGCGGCGCAGCAAGGTTCCCAGCACTGGCAGGGCCAGTTCCCCTTCGGATGATTGGAAATCACGCAAGTCGCCGCCATCGTTTTCCGTCAGCAACAAACCGCCCGCGAATGCATCCAAAGTATCGGCACTTTCCAGCAAGCCGCGCAATGCTTCGGGGTCTTCCGTAAAGCGGATCGGCAATTCCTTGCGGTCCGAAATGGCCTGCGACAGCGCGGTTCGCGCGGCCTGTGCCGTTTGCAATCCTCGCGCCAGGGTTTCCCCTGCGGCCAGCTGCAAAGACCGCAAGTCGCGCAATTCGGTCAACTCGCCTTGCAGCCGGGCGACCTCGGCCCGTAGGGCGGGTGTGACCTCGGCCAAGATCATCCCCGACCGCGCTGTGCCAAGCGGCCCAGAGGGGTGTAACAACAGCAACGGCCCCGATGTCGCTTCGAGCTGGCCCAAAACACCCAGCAATTGCCCCAATCGCGCCCGTTCCACTGCAAATTGTAGCAGCAACGAGGTTTCGCGCACTTTGGCCTGACGCAATCCGTCGCGCATCGCCGCCAGACCCTGCTCGTAGGCCGAGATCGTCCGCGTCAGCGATGACACTTGGTCGCGCGCCGATTGCGCGGCCTCCATCCCGGCCACGGCATCTTGCAAATTCGCCGCTGCTTTTGCCGCTTGCTCTGTCACAGTCTGTGCCGCTAACGGGTTCGCCAGCGTAACCATGATACAAAGGCAGGCGGCGCGCAGGATCATTTTACGATCAGGCTTTCGCCGGTCATCTCGGCGGGTTGCGGCAAGCCCATCAGTTCCAGCAGGGTCGGCGCAAGATCCGACAAACGCCCATCCCGCAGCCGCGCGCCCGCAGGCCCGCCTTTCAAGATAACAGGCACCAAATTGGTCGTATGCGCGGTATGCGGCCCGCCGGTCACCGGGTCCACCATGGTTTCGCAATTGCCATGATCCGCGGTCACGATGATCGCACCGCCCGCCTTTTCCAACGCCGCCAGCGCAAGGCCCAAGGCTCGGTCCACCGCCGTGCAAGCCGACATTGCCGCCTGCAAATCACCAGTGTGGCCAACCATATCGGGGTTGGCAAAATTCACGACGATCAGGTCATAGCCATGCTCAATCGCGCCCACCAGCTTTTCAGCGACTTCGGGGGCCGACATTTCGGGCTGCAAATCATAAGTGGCGACTTTGGGCGATTGCGGCATGGCACGGTCTTCGCCCACCGCTGGCAGCTCGTTTCCGCCATTGAGGAAAAAGGTGACATGCGGGTATTTCTCGGTTTCGGCCAGTCGGAACTGGGTGCGCCCTTGCTTGGCCACCCATTCCCCCAACGTATTTCGCAAAACCGGTTTTGGATAAGCCGTCGTCATATAGGCATTATGCGTGGTCGAGTAATCCACCATGCCCAACATCGCAGCCCATTTTGGGCGTGCTGACGCATCAAAGCCATCAAAGGCCGGATCCCCTAGGGCCGCCAGAATTTCGCGCGCCCGGTCAGCCCGGAAATTGAGGCAATAAAACCCGTCGCCATCCTTGGCCCCGGCATAGCCATCGATCACTGTCGGGGCGATAAATTCATCGGTTTCGCCCCGCTCGTAGGCTGCCGCAATCGCGGCTTGCGGGTTGGTGGCCGCCTCGCCCTGCCCCGCGACCATCGCGGCAAAAGCGCGGCCCACACGCTCCCACCGATTATCGCGGTCCATTGCCCAGTAGCGCCCGATCACGGTGCCAATCCGCGCGCCTTGCGGCATCCCATCCAAAAGCCGCGCCATATGCTGTGGTGCCGAGGAAGGCGCCACATCGCGACCGTCCGTAATCGCGTGCAATACGACCGGAACCCCGGCCCCTGCCACGGCTTTCACCGCCGCAATCACATGGCTGACATGGCCATGCACGCCCCCGTCCGAAACAACGCCCAACAGATGCGCCGTACCACCGCTGGCTTTCAACGTCGCAATAAAATCCTGCAATTGTGGGTTTTGTTCGAACGCGCCATCCTCGATCGCCAGATCAATGGCCCCCAGATCCATCGCCACCACACGACCCGCGCCAATATTGGTGTGGCCCACTTCCGAATTGCCCATCTGCCCGCGCGGCAAACCAACATCGGGGCCATGGGTGATCAGGGTCGCATTCGGGCACTCAAACATTAGCGCATCGAAATTGGGGGTATCGGCCAAAACGGGGGCATTCGCGCTGGGATCAGCATTTAAACCCCAGCCATCCAGAATGCATAAAATAACGGGTTTTGGGATGCGCATGGCTGGCCTCTTTGCTGTGTTCCTTGCGTTCTACGCCTCAGCGCCCGCTCAAGCAACCGCCCGCCCCAAAACCCAGCCTACATCAAACCCAATTTTCCGCGAAAACCGGCTCATGCCCGGTGGTAAGGCGATCCGGCTAATATCGAGGCTGCACGGTATAGCTGTTCCGCCAGCATCACCCGCACCAGCATATGGGGCCAAACCATCGCACCGAAACTCAGCGCGAAATCGGCTTGGGCGCGCAGGCCCGGCGCAATGCCATCCGCCCCGCCAATGATAAAGGCCACATCTTGCCGGCCGCCGTCGCGCCAACGGCCCAGTTGATCGGCAAATTCAGGCGAGGGCATGACCTTACCGCGTTCGTCCAGCACCGCGATCAGCGCACCTGCTGGCACCGCGCGCAGCAACAAAGCGGCCTCGGCCTCCATGCCGCCACCTTTGCGGTCTTCGACCTCATGCTCATGGAAAGGGCCAAGCCCCAAGGCCCGGCCCGTCCGGTCAAACCGCGTCACATAATCGTCGATCAAAACGCGCTCGGGGCCATGCCTAAGCCGGCCCACGGCGCAAAGATGCAATCGCATCAGTCTTCCTCGCGGATGCCTATGCCCATATGGCCACCTGGCTGCCACATCTTTTCAAGCTGGTAGAAGTCGCGCACTTCGGGGCGGAACACATGAACGATCACATCGCCCGCATCGATCAGCACCCAATCGCCGGTCTCTTTGCCTTCGATCTTGCACAGCAGCCCGATATCTTGCTTCAGCTTATCCGCCAGCTTTTCCGAGATCGCGGCGACCTGACGCGAGGAACGGCCCGAGCAGATGAGCATATAATCGGCCATATCCGAGCGGCCGCGCAGATCAATCTGCACGATCTCTTCTGCCTTATCATCCTCTAGCGAGGTGAAAATAAGGGCCAGAAGCTCTTCAGGGGTCGGTTGGTTTTCGGCAGCGCCGTCGGTCGTCTTACGCTCCGCTCGGGGCCCGACCGGTAACCCGGTCGTAGGATCAGAATGAGACAGGACATCGTCCTCCAGAATTTCGCGCGTCAGTCTACAAAGCCCAATGGCCCACCCCCGACGCAGGGCTCAAGTTCAGGGTATCACCCTGCGGCGCAAAGCTCAATCACAGCGCAGGGATGATCGCAAGCCAATACGAGACCACTTCGGGCGCGAATGATAGCGATTGGCGGCGTTTCGCAGGAATTCCTGCCAGATTATTGCCCATACAGGCATTCAGGCACCGTGGCCTATATAAGAAGCGGGCCGCCGCATCGGCCTATGCCGGGCGGCGGCTTGCTGGAAAATCGGTTCAGAATCCTTCCAAAACCAGCTTGCCGCGTGCCTTATTGCTTTCCAAAAGCCGCTGGGCCCGCATCAGGTTTGCGGCATTGACCACCCCATAACTTTCGGTAGCCGTGGATCTGATCTTGCCTGCATCCAGCAGATCCGCCGCCTCGTTCAAAATCTCGCCCTGCGCCGTCATATCGGCTGTCTGATACAAAGAGCGCGTGAACATCAGCTCCCAGTGAACCGACACTGATTTTGTCTTGAAGGCGGAAATGTCCAACGCAGACGGGTCATCGATCAGCCCAAAGCGGCCCTGCGGCGCGATCAGCTCTGCAATTTGGGGGACGTAATCACCTGTATGAGTCGTTGAAAAGACAAATCCCGGCGGCCCCAGACCCAGCGCCTCGATCTGGGCGGGCAACGGCATTGAATGGTCAATGACGTGATGCGCGCCCAGCGATTTGACCCATTCCTTCGTCTCGTCACGCGACGCTGTGGCAATAACCGTCAAATCGGTTTTGGCCCGTAAAAGCTGAATAGCGATAGAGCCGACCCCGCCGCCGCCGCCGATGATCAGCACCGCATTGGCAGCACTTGGCACGGCTTCGGTCACGCGCAGCCTGTCGAACAGCATTTCATAGGCGGTGATGGTGGTCAGCGGCAATGCAGCGGCTTGAGCGTCAGAAACCGAACGTGGTTTTTTGCCGACGATTCGCTCGTCCACCAGATGAAATTCCATATTCGCGCCGGGGCGGTCGATCGCACCAGCATACCAAACGGCGTCGCCGATCTTAAACTGCGTCACAAGATCGCCAATCTCGACCACTTCGCCAACGGCATCCCACCCCAATACGGCAGGGCCATCCCCCGCAGGCGCGCGCCGTTTCAGGATCTTGAAGTCAACCGGATTGACCGAGATTGCCTTGACCTGCACCAAAAGGTCACGACCCTTGGCCACAGGGCGCTCCATCTCGAAATCAATCAAGGCATCCGCGCGGTCAAGCCCGCCTTGGACGGTATAGCCTACAGCTTTCATCATCATCTTCCTTTTTTACGCGATTTTGGGTGTCACGCGATCTTGGTCATTTCATGCACCACGATACCCGCAACCGCACCGTCGGTTGCGTCCCGATAGCGCAGCAGATGCGCGGCCTTCGTATGGGTTTGCCAATGCTCGCGGCTTTCCCAATTCTCGAAAAACAAGAACGAGCCGGGGGCAGAGGTGTCAATATGCAGATCATACTGAATGCAGCCAGCCTCTTGGCGCGTCACAGGAACAAGCTTTTCCAACTCGGACCGAATCAAAGCCTCGTGACCGGGTTTGGCAGTGATCTGCGCAACAATTGTTAAGGTCATAATGGGTGGTCCTTTTGACATGCTAATTTACGCAAACGTATAGGAGGACAGGCATCACCAGCAATAGGTACACAACTCTGGACCCATGCTTTGCTAAGGGGCACCACAACAGCCCTTGCCAAGCTTATTGCCAGCCCGCCCGGATCGGCGTAGAACCACGCTTATGATCCGATTTTTTGACATGGATGATCGCGCGCGTCTGCCTTGGCGGTTCTTTGGCCAAGGCCTGTCTGTGCTTGCGCATCGCTAGCACAGCGCCTCTATGTCCGCCGAACCCGGCACACCCCTACCGAATTTCACCGCTTATGATGAGAGATCAGCGCCATGAACGCTCGTACCCTGTATGACAAAATCTGGGATGACCATGTTGTCCACCAAGCCGAAGACGGCACCTGCCTTTTGTATATCGACCGGCATCTCGTCCACGAAGTGACCTCGCCGCAAGCCTTTGAGGGTCTGCGCATGACGGGTCGCAAAGTTCGCGCGCCGGAAAAAACCATCGCCGTGCCGGACCATAACGTGCCCACCACGCTGGACCGCGCCAATGGCGGCATGAACGAGGAATCCCGTATTCAGGTCGACGCGCTGGACACCAATGCCAAGGATTTCGGCATTCACTATTACCCTGTGTCCGATGTGCGCCAAGGCATCGTGCATATCGTCGGCCCGGAACAGGGCTGGACCCTGCCCGGCATGACCGTGGTTTGCGGCGACAGCCATACCGCGACCCATGGCGCCTTCGGCTCGTTGGCACATGGCATTGGTACCTCGGAAGTCGAACATGTTCTGGCCACCCAGACGCTGATCCAGCGCAAGGGCAAGAACATGAAGGTCGAAATCACCGGCTCGCTGATGCCCGGTGTAACCGCCAAAGACATCACGCTTTCGGTCATTGGTGTCACCGGCACCGCTGGCGGCACTGGCTATGTGATTGAATATTGCGGCCAAGCGATCCGCGAACTGTCGATGGAAGGTCGCATGACCGTCTGCAACATGGCGATTGAGGGCGGCGCGCGCGCAGGCCTGATCGCCCCGGACGCGAAAACCTTTGCCTATTGCATGGGTCGCCCGCACGCGCCGAAAGGCGCTGCCTGGGAAGCGGCAATGACCTATTGGAAAACGCTTTTCACCGATGAAGGCGCGCAGTTTGACAAGGTCATCACCCTGAAAGGCGAAGATATTGCGCCCGTCGTAACTTGGGGCACCTCGCCCGAAGACGTGCTGCCGATCACTTCTACGGTTCCGGCGCCGTCCGACTTTACCGGTGGCAAGGTCGACGCCGTGCAGCGCTCCTTGGATTACATGGGCCTGACCCCCGGCATGAAACTAACTGATATCAAGATTGATACGGTCTTCATCGGGTCTTGCACCAATGGCCGGATCGAAGATTTCCGGGCAGCGGCCGCAATCTTGAAAGGCAAGAAGATCAAAGAGGGGATGCGGGCGATGGTCGTTCCCGGCTCTGGCCTTGTGCGCGCGCAGGCCGAAGAAGAAGGTCTGGCGCAGATCTTTATCGATGCCGGTTTTGAATGGCGCCTTGCGGGTTGCTCGATGTGCTTGGCGATGAACCCCGACCAATTGGCACCGGGCGAGCGTTGTGCCGCGACCTCCAACCGCAACTTCGAGGGCCGTCAGGGCCGCGGTGGTCGCACCCATCTGTTGTCACCCGCCATGGCAGCCGCCGCCGCGATCACCGGGCATCTGACCGATATTCGCGAGATGATGGCACAGAACGCCTGAACCCTTTGCCAAGCAGCCCGCGTCTGAATGCGGGCTGTGCGCAAAAAAAACATAGTCCTGCCGGACATGGATTCGGCATACCATAGGATAGCGTTATGGAAAAATTTACCAAACTGACGGGCGTCGCGGCCCCCATGCCGCTGGTCAATATCGACACCGATATGATCATCCCCAAGCAGTTCTTGAAGACGATCAAACGCTCTGGCCTCGGTGCCAATCTGTTTGACGAAATGCGCTTCACGCTGGATGGCCAGGAAATCCCCGAGTTCGTCTTGAACCAGCCCGCCTACCGCAAGGCCGAGATCATCGTCGCTGGCGAGAATTTCGGCTGTGGGTCATCGCGCGAACACGCGCCTTGGGCGCTGTTGGATTTCGGCATACGCGCCGTTGTCGCCACCAGCTTTGCCGACATCTTCTATAACAACTGCTTCAAGAACGGTATTTTGCCGATCGTGATGCCCGAAGAAGTCGTCGCCATTTTGATGGATGACGCCCGCAAAGGCGCAAATGCTCGTATGACGGTTGATCTGGAAAGCCAGATCGTCACCACCTCGGACGGGCAAGAGTTTCCCTTCGAAGTGGACGCCCACAGCAAGCATTGCATGATGAACGGTTTGGACGACATCGGCCTAACCATGGAAAAAGCCGCTGCAATCGACACCTTCGAGACCGCAGCCGCCTCGGCGCGCCCTTGGGTCTAAAAACCCATCGACCGCTAGATATAGGGTCGCTCTTCGGGGCGGCCTTTTTTTGACCTGAATTTGATGCAATCCAGCGACACATTTTCCGTCAATTTGCCTTAATATTTTCGTTTCTTTTCAGGGAAGGTTGCAGGACCAACTGAAAGAAGGCACAATTTGGGCAATATTGAGGCAGCCCGCCATAATTGGCGGAAAATCATGGGAATAAGGCCACGGCGTCGTATCGTGTCTGTCCCGAATGAGGGTGGAGCAGCAGTGCTTTCGCAATTTACAGGCGCACTTGTGCGGGCTTTTTTGATTATGGTGCTGATTGCAGCGCCATCCGTTTTGCTGCCCGGTACGGGTGCGGACGGCAAGCAGATGGTTGCGCTGGTCGCATTGTTCGGTGGGGCGCTGACTTTCGTCGAATACAATGCAACCTACCCCGGCCTGATCGAGTTTCGCGATGCCCCTCCTTATAATCGCACCCGCTATCTGACCCTGCTCTCTATGTTGTTTTTTCTGTCGATTATGACCCGCGATGCTGGGCAGACGTCAAACTTGAACACCCTGTTTTATGCGCTTGGTGTGGTTGTTGGACAGGCGATGGATTTCCCCTATAGCCCGGTACGGCTGGCCATCCTTATGCTGACCGAAGGCACCAATGACGCACAGGTTTTGATGGTGCGCAACACAGCAGGCGTTGCCTATCTGATCTCGATCCTATCGCTGGCGATCTTTGCGCTGACGCTTCGCATGCGGCAATGGCCCGCCAGTAATGGCGCGTTCAATGTCTGGGTCAATCTGCCGACCTTTGACCCAACGGCCGGTGGCGATGTGATCGCTCGGCTGGAACGAGACGCTCGCTTTAACCTCGCATTAGGGTTTCTTCTGCCATTCTTAATCCCAGCAGTCGTAAAATTTGGTGGCATGGGCCTTGGCACTCTAAAGCTCGAATCGCCACAAACATTGGTCTGGGTGATGAGCGCATGGGCATTCCTACCGGCTTCGTTGTTTATGCGAGGGATTGCGATGAGCAAGATTGCAGACATGATACGTGCAAAGCGGCGCGAAGGGGCGCTACATGCCAGCCCCCGCTACATTGCCGTCTAATCCTACAGCTACTGCTGGCGTTTGGTGTTTTGCTTGAGGGCCCGGCGCAGGCCGAAAATCTGCGCATCGCCACCTATAATGCGGAACTGTCCCGCAGAGGGCCGGGTCAGTTGCTGCGCGACATTGTCACTGGCAAAGACCCGCAAATCACAGCCGTGATAAAGGTTCTGTCGCAGCTGGACGCCGATGTTTTGGCGCTAACCAACTTTGACTATGATTACGATTCCGTGGCCCTTTCTGCCTTGGCAGAGGCTTTGGGGCAGGCTGGCACGCCTTATCCTTACCGCTTCGCCCTGCGGCCCAATACCGGCTGGCCCACAGGTCTTGATCTGGACGGCGATGGCAAACTTGGCGGGCCGCGCGACGCGCAGGGCTTTGGCTATTTTTCGGGCCAAGGCGGCATGGCGGTCCTGTCGCGCATGCCAATCAACACAGAAGCGGTGCGTGACTTTTCAGGTTTCCTTTGGCGCGATCTGCCCGGCGCGCTGTTGCCCGATGGAATGACCTTGGCTGCCCAAGACATCCAGCGCCTGTCGACAACCGGTCACTGGGAGGTGCCTGTTCTACTGGCCGAGGGTCAAACGATTCGGCTGTTGCTGTGGCACGCTACACCCCCGGTTTTCGACGGACCAGAGGACCGAAATGGCCGTCGCAACCATGACGAGGCGGCTTTCTGGCTGCATCTGATCGACGGCGCGTTGGCGGCACCAGCCCCCCAAGCGCCATTCGTTCTGCTGGGCGATGCCAATCTGGACCCGATCAAAGGCGATGGCCTGCCCGCTGCGATCACCGCCCTTCTTGCACACCCAAAACTGCAAGAGGTGCCCACGGCACAGACAGCCCTTTTTGCCCAAACGGGCGGGCTTCGCGTCGATTACCTGCTGCCCTCGTCCCAGCTGCAAATCACCGCATCCGGCGTTCTGGGGTCGCATGAAGTAACGGATCAGCCGACCCCTTTCATGGCAGCGTCGCGGCACCTGCCGGTCTGGGCCGATATCACCCTGCCTTGAACCAATCAAATCGCCTTGCAAAACGGGCGAAAGCTTGACCCCGGCGGGCCAAGACGCTAGGCGAAACTCAACCGAAATTCCCAATTTTGCAGGAGCGTTCCTTGGCCAATCCTTCCCTTCTTATCCTCGCCGGCGACGGCATCGGCCCCGAAGTCATGACCGAAGTGAAAAAGATCATCAGCTGGTTTGGCGAAAAGCGCGGCGTGACCTTTGACGTCTCCGAAGATCTGGTCGGTGGTGCTGCGTATGACGCGCATGGTGTGCCGCTGCATGATGACACGATGGCCCGCGCACAAGAGGTGGATGCGGTGCTGCTTGGCGCTGTAGGCGGCCCGAAATATGACGTGCTGGATTTCAGCGTAAAGCCAGAACGCGGCCTGCTGCGCCTGCGCAAGGAAATGGATCTGTTTTCCAACCTGCGCCCGGCACAGTGCTTTGATGCTTTGGCCGATTTTTCCAGTCTGAAAAAAGAAGTCGTGGCCGGCCTCGACATTATGATCGTGCGCGAATTGACCAGCGGTGTTTATTTTGGCGAGCCCCGTGGGATTTTCCCGGATAATGAAGGTGGCCGCGTTGGCGTGAACACCCAGCGTTACACCACGAACGAGATCCGCCGCGTCGCGCGCTCTGCCTTCGAGCTGGCCCGTCGCCGTAGTAACAAAGTCTGCTCGATGGAGAAGGCCAATGTTATGGAATCGGGCGTTCTATGGCGTGAAGAAGTGCAATGGGTGCATGACAATGAATACCAAGATGTCGAGCTGACGCACATGTATGCCGATAACGGCGCTATGCAGCTGGTGCGCTGGCCTAAGCAGTTTGACGTGATCGTCACCGATAACCTGTTTGGCGATCTGCTGTCGGATTGTGCCGCGATGCTGACCGGTTCGCTTGGCATGTTACCCTCTGCCAGCTTGGGCGCAATTGGCCCGAATGGCCGCCCAAAAGCCATGTACGAGCCGGTCCACGGCTCGGCCCCCGAT
This sequence comes from Pseudorhodobacter sp., assembly GCA_047636855.1. GTDB lineage: Bacteria > Pseudomonadota > Alphaproteobacteria > Rhodobacterales > Rhodobacteraceae > Pseudorhodobacter. The sequence goes on along the minus strand of JBLIGH010000011.1, from coordinate 3,935 downwards.
ATTGCTGGCCAAGGCAAAGCCAATCCAATCGCCTGTATCCTCAGCTTTGCGATGGCGCTGCGCTATTCCTTTGATATGGGCGACGATGCGACCCGCGTTGAAGCTGCCGTGGAAAAAGTTCTGGCTGACGGCCTGCGCACGGCAGATCTGTTGGGCAGCGAGGGTGGCAAGTCGATTTCCACTGTGGAAATGGGCGACGCAGTGCTCGCAGCGCTCGACGCGTCTTTGTAACGCTTTACACCACGCTAATCCCTTCGGCCCGGTTTTCGGCCGAAGGGGCAACACCCTTGCATCCGCTTTGTCACGGAGGAGGCAGATCGCAGCGGCTTAACCCACCCGGGCTTTGCGACCCAGCCAAACCACCACCGCAACCGCCGCCGCATAACCCAGCATGGCCGTTGTGATCACTTCGCCAAGCAGCAAGGCGGAAAACCCAAGCGTGACAAAGGTTTGCAACAACTGCACCTGACCCACACGGGCAATGCCGCCCATCGCAAGCCCGGCGTTCCAAAAGAAAAACCCGCCAAACATTGACCCCAGCGCCAGATAGGCCAATGCCCAAAGCTCTGGCCCGTTCGGGGTATGGATGCTGCCCGGCCCGGTCAAAAACGTACCCAGGCCAGTGAAGGGCGCGCAGATCACCAGCGCCCAGCAAATCACTTCCCAACCCGGCAATCGGCGCGAAAGCTTGCCCGATATGACATAACCCAACGCCGAGATGATTGCCCCGCAGCCCAGCCAGACATGGCCAATGCCGGGCACAAACCCACTACCTCGCAAGGTGAACATCAAAACAATCACCGCCCCAACCAGCCCCCAAACCCAAAAGGCAAGCCCCGGCCTCTCGCCGCCAATCAGCGCCGCGAAAACGGCGGTCAGCAACGGCAACACGCCCAAGACAATCCCACCATGCGAGGCCGGAACCGTCTGCATCGCCACATTGATGAACATTGGAAAGCCAAAAACGAGGGTCAAGCCAATCATCGCCAAAGCCCCGATATCGGCCCACGGCATCGACCTGCGTAGCAGCAACAAAGTTGCCCCCGCTGCAATAGAGGCCAGGAATGCCCGCGAAAACATCAGGAAAACCGCGTCAAAGCCCTGCAAGGCCAAACGGGTCACAGGCAACGTGGCCCCGAAAATCACCATCCCGATGACCCCAAGGCAAAGCCCAATAAGGGGGCGGCGGCGCTCTGATATCTGGATGGTTGGCATGTGCATGGGGGGTGGCTTAACGCTTGCGCAGTGTGCTGCCAATCGGATTCGCGCAGACCGCATGGTGCAGAATGCATAGCTGGCACCCTTGCATAACAGTGCCAACGGGGCCAAACAGGGCGTGATCCCCGAACGCGAAACTGGAAATTCTATGCCTCTTGCAAAATCCAATATGCATGGCGCGCTTTTTGCCTTGCTGTCTTTCGGGATATTTTCGACGCATGACGTCTTCGTAAAATTTCTCGGCGGGCTTTATTCCCCCTTCCAGATCATCTTTTTCTCGGTTTTGTTCGGCTTGCCTTTGGTCATGCTGATGCTGATCGGCGACAGCAACGACGGCAATCTGCGCCCACGCCACCCATGGTGGACCCTCGCGCGCACGATCGCGGCTGTCATCACCGGCGTGTCCGCCTTTTACGCTTTCTCTGTGCTGCCGCTTGCCGAAACCTACGCCATCATCTTTGCCACCCCCTTGCTGATCACATTGCTGGCGATCCCCGTATTGGGCGAGAAAGTCGGTGTTCGGCGCGGGGTTGCTATTTTGGTTGGCTTGGTTGGCGTGTTGATCGTGCTGCGACCTGGCGGGGCCACTTTTGGACTTGGCCATGCCGCAGCCCTGATGGCCGCTGTTTCGTCTTCGCTGGCATCCGTCATCGTGCGCAAAATTGGCCAAGACGAGCGCTCTGTCGTTTTGCTTTTGTACCCGATGCTGGCGAATTTGGCGGTCATGGCCTGCGCCCTTCCGCTGGTCTACAAACCCATGCCGTTAGAGCATCTGGCCATGGTCGGCATCATTGCTGTCTTGGGGTTTTTGGCGATGATCTGCGTGATTTCAGCCTATCGAAAGGCCGAAGCGGTTATCGTGGCGCCGATGCAATACAGCCAGATGATCTGGGCGGTGATCTATGGATTCTTGCTGTTTGGCGAAACCCCGGACCAAATGACCTTGATCGGCGCAGGCGTCATCATCGCCAGCGGCATCTATATTGTGCTGCGCGAGGGTCGGGCAAAGGCCTCGACACACAGCCCGGTTTTGGAAAGCAGATCACGCATGGAAACCAGTACGATGCCCCGCATCAGTTTGATGTTGCACCGCAAATTGCGCGGCAGCTGACGGGCACTTGCCCCCTTTCGTGAAAAACCAAGCGTGGGATTGCGCCCCGGTCAGCCCGAGGTCCTGCCTTTCCGCCGCCTGCACCATTCGAAAGCGGCCGCTTAGTCCGCGTCGCGTGTTGCGATCCAATTATGGTCAGGGTCGTTTTGAAAACGCCATTTGCGCAATGGCCCGGCCATGACGTTGAGGTAGTAAAGCTCGTAGCCATAGGGGGCGGCACAAGGGTGATGGCCGCGCGGCACCAGCACCACTTCGCCGTCCTTAACGCTCATCGTTTCGTCCAACGTGCCGTCCTCGGTATAGACGCGCTGGATGCTAAAACCTTGGGCGGGGTTAAGCCGGTGGTAATAGCTTTCCTCTAGATAGGTCATGCGCGGATAATCATCCTCGTCATGGCGATGGCTGGGATAAGACGACCAGTTGCCCGGGGGCGTAAACACCTCGGTCACCAGCAAACGATCGGCCACATCGCGGTCTTCCATCGCGATGTTATTGATAAAACGAGTGTTTTGCCCTTTACCGCGCGGGGTCAGGCTGATGCCCTCTGGCCCCAGTTTTTGGGCCGGCCGCGCGCCCGATGACGGCGCGGCACAAACCGCCAGCACGCAGGCCGTGGCAGCCTGCGCCGTCCAATCACTGATGGGTGGCACATAAAGGCAATGCGGCGGTGTCTTTTCAAAAACCGACATTCGATCCCCCATCAGGCCAAAATCCTGCCCGCCGGCTGTCAGCTGCGCTTTGCCCTCGACCAACACCAAAATAACTTCGGTCCCTGCGGTCGCTTCTGCAATTTTCTCGCCCGGGGCCAGATGGTAAAGGCCAAAGCCGACATAGCCCCAACCAGCGCTTTGCGGGGTAATCGCATGCGGTTTGTTGCCATGCAAAGCGGCTTTGCGCAAAAGCGACGTCATCGGCTTGTCCTTTTCATAGGTCGTGCGGCCTAACGCGCCCGCCATGCTTGTAAAATATAGCTGGCCGTCATCAGGTCTAAATGCGCGCCGCCCCCATTCTTGGCAACTGTAATATCGTCTTCGTTTCGCCGGGTGAAACTGCCTTTGGGCAGATCGTAGAAATCCGCAACCACATGGCTTTCGCTGATCGCACCATTGGCAATGGGCATCATCAGTTCGCCGATATGATGGATCGTGGTGGCGCGCGCGTCCACGAACAGCCGCGCACGGCGCATCACCTCGTCATCGGCTTCGCGCATGTCGGGGGTGTAGGCCCCGATCAGATCGACATGCTGCCCCGGTTGCAGCCATTCGCCTTGCAAGATCGGCTGCTTCGACATGGTAGCGGTGCAGATAATATCGGCCTCTGGCACGGCAGTGGCCAAATCGGTCACCACCGAAACGCCCGGATTGGCCGCTGTAAACTGCGCTGCCGAAACCGGGTTGCGCGACCAAACCGAAAACGTGGCATCGGTAAAGCTGCTGGCATAGGCGCTCAGCATCGACCGCGCGACGGTGCCCGAACCGATCAACAAAATCTTACGGCTATCTTTGCGCGCAAGCTTCTTGGCGGCCAACAAACTATCGCCCGCCGTTTTCCATTTGGTGAGCAGATGAAAATCGACAAGTGCCTCTAAAACACCGGTTTGATCTGC
>JBLIGH010000010.1:0-20738 GCA_047636855.1 Pseudorhodobacter sp. | reverse complement strand
TTGGCAGTGTGCAGAATGATCGATTTGCGCATCGCAATGGTGTCTTGCAGATCGATGTGCTCGGACAATGAGGTATATTCGCCGCTGCGAAGTTTGATCACACTGGGAATCTTCAGAAAATCGACGCGCGCACGATAGTCAAACGCCCCGGCGATGGTCGAGCCAGAGATGATCAAGATGCTCAACCCATTGTATTTTTCAACCAGCGCATGCGCAATCGTGCGGCAGCGCCGCAGATGGCCCAGACCAAAGGTATCATGGCTGTACATCAAGATACGCGTGTCTTCGAAGCCGTGCGTCACAGGCGGCACACGGATCCCGCTAGGTCAAGTTTGCTCATACGTTAAACGCGCCTCGCATCATTTATAGGGATCTGCGGCATCACGCAGCCCGTCGCCAAGGAAATTGAACGCCAGGATGACCAAGATAACTGGCACCACAGGAAACAACAACCAAGGGTACAAAGCGATGATGTTCACACTGCGGGCTTCGGTCAACAAGATGCCCCAACTGGTGATCGGCGCACGCAATCCGATACCCAAAAAGCTAAGGGCCGTCTCACCCAAGATCATGCCGGGGATGGTCAGTGTGGCACTGGCGATCAAGTGCGACATGAAGCCCGGGATCAGATGGCGGCCGATGATGCGCCCACTGCGGGCCCCCATCAACTGAGCCGCCAAAACATAATCTTCTTCGCGCAGCGCCAGCAGTTTAGATCGCACCGCTCGCGCAAGCCCGGTCCAGTCCAGCATACTCAGCACAACGGTAATGCCGACATAAACGAGGATTGGGCTCCATGTGACGGGAATAATCGCCGCCAAAGCCATCCACATCGGAATGCTGGGGATTGACTGCAACACCTCGATGACCCGCTGCACGATCAAATCGAAAACGCCGCCATGATAACCGGCCAGCCCGCCAATAACGATGCCCAGAACAAAGCTCATCATGACGCCAATTATGCCGATGGTCAGCGATATTCGCGCACCGTAGATCGTTCGCGACAAAACATCCCTGCCAAGGCGATCCGTTCCAAGCAAGAACAGCTCGCCCCCCTCTGACGGGCAAACAAGATGCAAATCGGCCTCGAACAGGTTCCAGAATTGATAGCTTTCACCACTGCAAAAGAACCGCAGCGGCTGAATATCCGTCAGATCATCGCTGTAGTTCCACTTTAGGGTATCCATATCCAGCGTCGCGTCGCGGCCATAGGAATAGGGGGCCACCAGATTGCCATCGCGGAAAATATGGACCTCTTGGGGTGGCGCATAGATGAAATCTGTGTGGCGCGTGTGGACGCTATAGGGGGCCAAAAACTCGCAAATAAGGATGGCGAAATAGATCAGCAGCAAAAACACCCCTGACCAAAGGGCCATCTTATGGCGCTTAAAATGCCACCACATCAGTTGCATCTGCGACGCCTGCGCCACGGCACTTTGTTTGTCGGCGTTTTTTTCGGCAGCGTAAGGGTCAAACACCGCGTCAGAGACATAATGTTCCATAGGCGCGCCGGGTTTTGGAAGTGATGCGGTCATTTGCTGCTCCTCCCGCCAAGTCGGATGCGCGGGTCCAAAATGGCGAGTGCGATGTCAGACACCAGCACCCCTATCACCGTCAAGAATGCGAGGAACATCAAGAACGAGCCTGCCAAATACATATCCTGACTTTGCAACGCTTTGATCAACATCGGCCCCGTGGTTTCCAGTGAAAGCACGATGGCCGTCACTTCTGCCCCCGAGATGATCGCCGGCAAGATCGAGCCGATATCCGCGATGAAGAAGTTCAACGACATCCGCAAAGGGTATTTCAGCAAAACCTTTAACGGGTGCAGGCCCTTGGCCCGTGCTGTCACCACATATTGCTTTTGCAGCTCGTCCAGCAGGTTGGCGCGCAAGCGGCGCACCATGCTTGCCGTTCCCGCAGTGCCAATAATCACAACCGGAATCCAAAGATGTTCCATAATCGAATAGAATTTGTCCCAACTCATCGGTTGGTTCAAATATTCCCGGCCCATCAAATGCCCAATCGAGGTGCCAAACCAAATATTGGCGAAATACATCATCACCAAAGCCAGCATGAAATTCGGGATCGCAAGACCGATCAACCCTAAAAATGTCAGCCCATAGTCGCCCCAGCTATATTGATGCGTCGCCGAGTAGATGCCAATCGGAAAGGCCAGCAGCCATGTGAAAATGATCGTGACGGTCGAGACCAAAATTGTCAGCCACATCCGGTCGCCGACAACTTCGCTGACAGGCAGGCGAAATTCGAAGGAATACCCAAAGTCCCCGACAAACATACCGCCGACCCAGCGAAAATAGCGCACGACTAGGGGTTGATCAAACCCGTAGCGTTCCCTGAGCTCATCGATTTCTGCAAGATCGGCAGCCTCGCCCAAAGAGCGTAGCTCGGCGACATAGCTTTCGAAATAATCGCCCGGTGGCAGTTCGATGATCGTGAACACCAAAGCCGAGATCAAAAACAGCGTCGGAACCATCGCCGCACATCGCCAAAGAATATAGCGAAACATGGTCAGGCCTCCTTATCGTACCAGAACGTATCCGGCAAATAGACGCCAAGATAGCTGGTGGGCTTATAGCCATACAAACCCTCGGTCGGGACATTGCGCAGCTGTGAGGATTTGACAACGGGTTGCAACGCGCCAGACACCGTGCCGATCGTGAACACCTGATCCGCGCGCAAGGCCAGCATTTCGCCCCAGATACGGGTACGATCTTCGACGGATGTGGTTTGCTTCCAAGCCTTCAACATCTCGATCAATTGCATGGCCCCGGGCAGATCCGGTGGTTGCCCGGTCGTTTCAGCAGAGCTGTAATAGGCGCCCCAAATCGGCCATTGCAGGTCGTCATCCGCGGTGGGCGCAAGCCCGGTGGGCGGCATATCCGCGGTCGGCACGCCGTTATCCAGACCTGCCCAGACGGACATCATCACATTGCCCCCCAACGCGCGGCTGCGGAAAATGTCGCGCTGCGAGACCCGGATGAACAGCGATAGACCAACCTCGCGGTAGTGATCGGTGATCAACTCTAGCACATCGGTTTCCAGCGTGCTTTCGCCCGACGATTCAATGATAATATGCGCCTGGCGACCATCGGGCAGCAAACGGCGGCCATAAATGTCGCGTTTGTCCATGCCCGCTTCGTCCAGCAGCGCATTTGCCTGTTTGGGGTCATAGCTCGACCAAGCCGCGCTGTATTCGGGTTTGTACAAGGGGCTGGCCGGCAGCACCGTGTCGGCGCTTTCATTGCCAAGCCCGTAAAAAATGACCTTATTTATTTCTTTGCGGTTGATCGCCAAGGACAAAGCCCGCCGCACCCGCACATCTTGAAACAAGTTGCGCCAGACATCATCATTGAAGTTCAAATTAGGCCGCAAGGTCACGCTGGACCCCTTGGTCGAGGTCCAAAGCGAGACTTTAATTGGGTAGCGAGTCTCGGCTTCTTTCAGCAAGGTGTAATCGGAAAAGCTGAGCCCGGTGAATTGCAGATCGCTTTCGCCGGTGGCGGTTTTGGCTGTAATGATCTCTGACGAACTGACGTTCAGTTCGAAGCGGTCAAGATAGGGAAGCTGGGTGCCATTTTCGTCGACCCGGTGGAAAAACGGGTTCCGGTCGAACAAGAACTGTTCCGAAGGCGCTTGGGTTCTGGGCATCCAAGGCTCTAACGTTGGCAGTTCGGGGTTTTCGGGCCGATTCTGACGCGACATTTTCGTGTGCAGCCGCTTCCAATCATCCACCCGGTGGATCGCGCATAATTCGGCAAGCTTTTCTTCGCTTTGGTAATTGGCGTGAAACTGCTTCATGTATTCCGAGGGCAACATCAGCGTCAGCGGCGAGGGATCGGCCAGACGAGGCAGGAAATGTGGCGCTGGAATATCCCAGGAAAAACGGACCGTCAGCCGGTCCAACATCTCGAATTTCGCGACTTGGTCATTTACCTTCAAATCAACCGGCGGCCCGCCGCGCATCAATTTGTCATTGTTGATCACGTCATCCCAGTTATAGGCGAAATCACGGGCGGTAAAATCGCTGCCGTCGGACCATTTGTGACCATCGCGTAAATGGAAGGTAAAGATACGGCCTTCATCAATCGTGTAATGTTCCAAAATATCGGGCTGAAGCTGCAAATCCTGATCAAAACCCACAAGACGCGCATAGCCGAACATTGGCATATAACGAACGTCGCGCTGACCGCCGATCAACGTGCGGACTTTACCGCCTTGCACCCCCGGTTTGCGGCCCATCCCGGCCAGATTTATAACACGTGGGTTCTTCGGCAACCGGTTGGCCACTTTAGGCAACGTGCCCGCATCAACTTGATCTTGCAGAAATTCCGATTCCGACGACTGGGCAAAAACCTGCCCCGGCACGGCGGCAGAAGCGAGTAAGGCGAGGGCAGTTCGGCGATTGATCATGCGCTCAATTCCTTCATATCGACGTCTCTGCGGGCCAGCACAAAATGCCCGCCACCCAAATCGACAGGGGCCATAGCCTCGGGTGTGCCTGCATCGAAAAAGGCTTTCGGCCAGGCTTCGCTGGCAATGGTACTTGCTTGGCCCGCATCGTTGAAATTCAGCGGTCGCGCCAGATCGGGGTAAGGCACTGCGTTTAACAATGACTTGGTATAGGGATGCACGGGCGCAGTCATCAAAACCTCGCGCGGTGCGAATTCTACAATCCGCCCGCCCCACATCACCGCCACCCTGTCGGCCATATAATCGATCACCGCCAGATTGTGAGAGATAAACAAATAGGTCAGGCCCAGATCTTTCTGCAAATCCTTCAAAAGGTTCAGAATTTGCGCTTGGACAGAGACATCCAATGCCGAAACAGGCTCGTCACATACAATCAGACTTGGCGCCAAGGCCAAGGCGCGGGCAATACCGATCCGCTGCCGTTGACCGCCCGAAAAGCTGTGCGGAAAGCGCGACAACACCGAGGCGTCAAGCCCGATCGCTTTCACCAGCGCCAGAACGGCTGCTTTGCGTTGGGTGGCATCGCCGCGATTGTGAATGTCGAAAGGCTCGCTGAGGATATTGCCGACGGACATGCGCGGCGACAAAGACGAGACCGGGTCTTGAAATACCATCTGGATTTTGGTGCGCAAAACCTGCAAATCGGCGGCATTGGCTTCCAGCACGTTAACCGGTCCGTGACCTTCATCGAAGATAACCGAACCAGAATCCGGGGTTACGGCGCGCATCAAGATTTTGCTGACTGTCGTTTTACCGCAACCGCTTTCGCCCACCAGCCCCAGACATTCCCCGCGCCGGATGTCAAAGCTAACGTCATCGACCGCCTTCGCGGGCGCTTCGGTCTCGCTCATTTTCCAATCTTGTTTGCGCGTCCCATAGGTCTTGGTGAGGTTGCGAACCGATAATAAAATGTCCGGCGCTTTTCCGGTCGGCAATGCCAATTTGGGAATGGTGCTTAGCAAATCTTCTTTATGCGTTTTGATCTCGCGCAACGGTTTCAGCCGCTGACCGCTTTTCATACCGAAATGCGGGATCGCGGCCATCAGGCCTTTTAGATACGGATGCGCCGGCCTGTTGAACAGCGTTTCAACCGGTCCGGCCTCCATGATCTCGCCTTGATAAATCACCGAAACTTCATCAGCGATATTGGCGACGACACCCAGATCATGGGTGATCAGCAAAATCGCCATATTCATCTGTTGCTGTAAATCGCGCAGCAGCTTCAGGATCTGCGCCTGAATCGTCACGTCCAGCGCTGTGGTCGGCTCGTCCGCAATCAGCAAGGCGGGCTTGCAGATCAGCGCCATGGCGATCATTGCGCGTTGCCGCATGCCACCTGACAACTCAAACGGATACATGTCGAACACTTTGCCGGGGTCCGCAAAACCGACCAAGCCCAGCATCTCTTCGCAGCGTTCGCGCAGCTCGGCCTTCGACAAAACCGAATGGATGCGCAAAGTCTCGGAGATCTGGTTGCCAACGGTGTGCAGCGCCGAGAACGAGGTCATCGGCTCTTGGAAAATCATCCCCATGCGGCGGCCACGAATGGACCTGATCTGGCGGCCATCGCGCGGCAGGCTCAGGATGTCGCAATCGGTGCCCGCCTCGGGGTCACAGAACAAGATACGCCCGTCCACTTTGGCAAATGCTGGTTGCAACCCCATCACGGCCTGACTGATTACTGATTTGCCAGACCCAGATTCGCCAACCAATGCGGTCACTTTTCCCGGCAAGACCCGCAGGCTGGCCCCTTTTACGGCGTCAATCCGTCCCCCCATTAGGTCGAAAGAAACCTTCAGATTCTCGACCCTTAGCAGGTCTCTCTCGGAATTCATGGATCTAGCACTTTGTTTTTCCACCGTAAGTTGAACGCAAATTACTCAAATTTAACCAATCACGCGGAAGTTAGAGCAGCAAGATTTCTATGTCTATCTCCATTGTCAGATGTTCCAAAAGATGTTGCAAACTGCTAATATGGCCACGCACGCAAAGCCGCGGCCAGCATCAAGCAGCGACGGGATCCGAACGTGTTACCCCAAAAAACCGCCAAGCAAAGACTGAACGCAAACCTGCAAGAAGCGGCAGATTTACGATTGGGCAGTCAGTTTGAGGCGGCGCGCGAAATCTTGAATGCGGTGGCATTGGACCCAGAGGTGGACGCGCTGGGACCACGCACATCGCTGGGGCTGCCGCGGCGGTTGCACGCGGCGATGCTGAAGCTTGCCAAGGCCGAGGGCAACCTGATCGAACGGACGGGTTACCAATTCCATTTGGTGCCACCGCCTGCCTTGCTTGCCAAATATGGGCGTTTCACCCCTGCACAGCGGGCAGCGATTTTGCAGGCCAATAAACAGCCCGTGCCGCATGTCATTCACCAGATTTGGATTGGTGATCGCGCGGTGCCGATCACAACCCGTGCATGGGCCGATCATGCAGCCTTGCGCGGATTCGGCTATAAACTGTGGCGCGAGGCGGACCTTGCCGAATTCGGCATCACGGACAACCCCGCGCTACGTACCATGTTGGACAAGGGCGACTACCCCGGTGCGGTCGATGTTGCGCGCTACGAGATTTTGGAACGGCTGGGCGGCGTTTATCTGGATTGCGATTGGTACCCGGCCAGATCGGACCTTGGGTTCGATGATCTTTGGCCAATGACGGGTCTGACGGTGATGGCCGAAGATATTCCACGCAACACCAGCGCCGGCCCGGTCTTGCTGGCCAATTCCGTCATTGCAAGCCCGCCCAATCATCCGGTCTTCACCCGGCTGAACGCAATTCTGGGCGAGGTGGTTCGCGATATCCCCGGCGCGCCGGCATGGTGGTCAACCGGTCCGTTGATCTTTACGGTCGTCAGCCGTGGTGGGGGCTCTGTCAGCCTTGCCGCCGCTGGGTTGGTTGCTGGGGCGTTGCCTCAAACCGCGACCCTGCAAGACGCCGAAGCCCTGTGCGCGCAGGCAGACCCAAGCGATAACGGATTGCTGATCGCTTGGAAGCCCTGGGCCTGAGGTTAAGCCGCAGCCAGCGCCAGCAATTGTTTGGCTGACAGCCATTCACAACACTCATTTTGGCCGGTCGCGGCAAAAAGCTGTGCCAGAAACGCCCAAACGGCGGCGTCATGGACAAGGTGATGCGTCAAAATTCCGATCGGTGCATCACGGGTTTGCAACAGGGTGATAATCTCGGACACCAGCGCTGCGACGGGTCGCCCGCCGCGTGTCCCCCGCCAGTCAATCACATCGACATGCGTGTTGATCATCGGCAAGGCGGCTTGCGTCGCAGGGCCAAAAACCGAAACGGCTTGGTATCCAATAGCGGGCAACCCGGCTATGATCTGGGGTGTAATCCGGTTCCAAGGCGGGACCAACATTGGCACGAATTGTTGCGGGTAAAGCTTGGCCAATTTCTGAAAACCGTTCGATAATTCCTTCAAAACCAGCTCGACGGGGCGATGGAGGCCCAACTCTTGGCTCTTTTCACCTGCCGCCGCATAGTTGCGGTGCGACCAGCCGTGCACCGCAACCGAAACATCCGGTGCCAAGGCCAGACGCCGCGCCAATGCCGCATCGGTCGGCTCTGGTATGACGGCTAGGGTCAAAGGAATACCGTGATTGCCCGCGAGGCCCAGCAGCTGGTCAAGGGCTGAACCGGGTGCGACCGCGTCATCATCGCGCAGCCAAAACTGCACCGGCTTGCCTGCCCTTTTTCGGCTCTCCAACGCCTCTATCAGTTTGGCTATGGTCTGCGGTTCGCTCATGCCTGCTTCCTGACAAATTCGTGCAATATCCCATTCAGCGCTTCAACCGCTGCCTCGGCCGAATGGAATTGCAAGACCTGACGCCTTGCCGCTTGACCCATGCGCAACCGTTCTGCCGGGTGATCCAGCAAATGAGCAATCGCATCAGCATAGGCCGCATCATCGCCCAAGGGGGTTAAAATCCCAGTCTCGCCGTCCGCAACCACTTCGGGGACGCCACCCGTGCGGTAGGCCAATACCGGCAGACCTGCCGCCTGCGCCTCCAGATAGGCCAGCCCGTAAGCCTCGCCGCATCCCGGCCAAACATATAAGTCACTTTGCGCCAGCAATTCAGCAATCTCGGGGCTGCTTTTTTGACCATGCCAAGTGACGCGATCTGGCGCAAATTCGGCGAAAAGCGCGTGGACCTCGCGCCGAAGCGCGCCGTCCCCAATGACGGACAAGCTCCAATTCCGGTCCGCAATCAGCCTCAGCGAGGCCGCCAACCGTATATAGCTGTCCATTTTGTCGCCAGCGCGCATCATTGCCACCGACACCAGACGCCCCACAACAGGTACGTTCGCGGCCATAAAAGGGCTGGCCTCGATAAAGGGCCGCAGCCGCGCCAGCCGCGCCGTTGGGGCCGCCTGCAACAGGCCATCATGATCACGCTTAGTCAGACAAATATTGACAGCCGCCTGCTGAACGCCCGCCAGAACCCCCGCTTGAAACGGCACCCAAAGGCCCTTGTTGCGCCGCGCAGAATAAGACGCCTCTGCGGTCACATAGGGAACGCCGAAGCTTTCGCACAAACTTGGGCCAATCAGATCAGGGGCCTTGTAATAGGGATGATAGCAAAACCACAAATCTGGCGGCCCTACTTTTTCCCAAAGCTTGGTAAGATGTGCTATCTCGCCCTCGGCCTGTGCCGTGATCTGGGCATGCGCGACCGCGTCAAGCGGATCGCGCAGAAACGACCGCAGCTGCGATATCACATCCACATCATGGCCCGCCCGCGTAAGACACTGCACCAACAAACGTGCCATCAAGCGGTCGCCCGACGGGACCGCATGCCCGGGCGGCTTCAACGGTGAATAAAACGCGACTTTCATCCTGATCACACAGGATTAGCGCGGGGCATAAAGACGCCGCATCGGATTTGGTTCTATCGTCATTTTGGTCGCCTATGTTGTTTGGCGGGGCTATTTGCCCCGGTCAAAGCGGAAGGTGGCAGAACCGGCGCAAAGCTTCAACGGGATATGGCCATAGGCACCTCTGGCAGGCAATGCCCTGCACTTGCCTTGACAGCCACTAGGATCACGACCATTTCTAACCCTGACCTCCCTGACCCATGCGAGCCCCCTTGTCAGAATATCAGCCACACGCCCAACTACTTGCCTCCCTGATCCAATCTCGTACGGCGAGGATTGGTGTGATCGGCCTTGGCTATGTCGGATTGCCCTTGGCGATAACCGTGGCGCGGGCCGGATTTGAAGTTGTGGGGTTTGACACTGACCCCACAAAGATCGTCGCAATCGAGGCGAACGCCAGCTATATCGCCGCCGTTTCAGATGAGATTTTGAGCACGCAACGCGCCGCTGGAAAGTTTTCAGCAAGCTGCGCGTTCGAGGGTCTGGGCGGTTGCGATATTATCGTGATCTGTGTGCCGACCCCGCTGACCAAACACCGCACGCCCGATTTGTCCTATGTAACAAAGACCTGTGCCGCGATTGCCAAGACCCTACGCCACGGCCAGTTGATCGTCCTGGAATCGACAACATACCCCGGCACGACGGACGGTCCGGTTCGCATGACGCTTGAGGAAACCGGGCTGGTTTCGGGCCGCGATTTTTTCTTGGGCTTTTCGCCCGAACGCGAGGACCCCGGCAATCCGCATTTCGAGACATCGACCATTCCCAAGGTTGTAGCGGGTGACGGCCCCGATGCATCAGCACTGGTGACGGCCTTTTACAGCGCCGTTGTCAAAACCGTGGTGCCGGTATCAAGCACCGCCACCGCCGAAGCAGTCAAGCTGACCGAGAATGTGTTTCGCGCCGTCAATATCGCTTTGGTGAACGAACTGAAGGTGATCTATGAGGCGATGGGCGTTGATATCTGGGAAGTCGTTGACGCTGCCCGCACCAAACCTTTTGGCTATATGCCGTTTTACCCCGGCCCTGGCCTTGGCGGGCATTGCATCCCGATCGACCCGTTTTATCTAAGCTGGAAATCGCGCGAATATGACCTGACGACCCGTTTCATCGAACTGGCGGGCGAGATCAATTCGGGCATGCCACGCCATGTCGTTAACCGTCTGGCCGAGGCGCTGGACATGCGGCTGGGCAAAGCGCTGAGCCGCTCGCATGTGTTGATCATCGGGCTGGCCTATAAAAAGAACGTACCCGATATTCGCGAAAGCCCCTCGCTGAAACTGATCGAATTAATCGAAGAACGCGGCGGTCGCGCCTCTTTCCATGATCCCTATGTCAGTGAGATCCCGCCAACCCGGGCCTATGGTGCCCTAAAGGGGCGCGCCTCGGTCGATTGGACAGAGGCCGCAATCAAAGAGTTTGATGCGGTATTGATCGCGACAGACCATGACAACTTGGACTATGCCGCCTTGGCAAATTGGTCACCCCTGATCATCGACACGCGCAACGTCTTTGCCCGCAACGGCATTTCAGGCGACAATATCGTGAAAGCATAGCGCCCGGCAGGCCGTGTCAAAATCAGGAACCGCACCGATGAGCCACCTTGACAGTTTCATGCCCCGCGTCGTCGCCTACAGCCCGCCGCTGGTAATCCCCGTTTTGCGGCCAATGCATCTCGCAGCCCGCCGCCAAATAGATTGCAGGGTAAAGACGTGACCGGTTTCGATTTACCTGCCGTAGCCGTGATCGCGGACGCCCATTTTCAAGGGATCGATAGCGACTATGGCGGCGCGGGGTTGCGCCGCGATGGAAAGGTCCTTGCGATCCGTAGCTGGGCTGATACCCGCAAATCCAGCCGGGTTTTCAACGAAAGCGAAGCGGCACTAATTGAAGCCTTAGAGCAGATCAAAACGTTGGGTCTTCGCCATGTCGTTTTGCTGGGCGATTACACCGACAATGGCCAGATCGAGGCGACCCAACGCTGCGCGCGCTTATTGGCCCGTTACCGCGACGGGCATGGCATCGCGTTCTACGCCCTGCCCGGCAATCACGATGTTTTTGGCCCGTTGGGCAAGCATCAATCCACCCGATTTGTCACCGGTGCAGGCAAATCCGTCTTGGTCACCAGCAACCCCAAAATCGCCGCGACCGAGCCTGACCGCGCGGTTCTGACCCGCAATATGTATTGCGAAGGCATGCCACAGGGTCTGATGCCGATGGCCGAATTTGGGTATTTCAAGGCCCCTCATTACCACCATTGGGAAACGCCATTTGGCCTGTCGGATGCCCCCGACCACCGCATGTACACGGCCAAATCGAGCGACGGCATCATCACGCACCGCTTGATGGATGCGTCGTATCTGGTCGAACCGGAACCGGGGCTTTGGCTGCTGATGATCGACGCAAATGTGTTCGAGCCGCGATCAGGCCAATACCGCCCGGGTCAAAAAGCGGCCTTTATCGACCCTACGGATGCGGGTTGGAACGCGCTGCTTCGGGTCAAACCGTTTTTGATCGACTGGATCTCGGACGTCTGCCGGCGCGCCGATACCCTTGGGAAAAACCTGCTGACCTTTTCGCATTACCCGACCCTTGATCCGTTCGATGATAGGGACGGTAGCGAAAGCGCGCTTTTTGGCGAAACCGAAATCGTCAGGCGGCGACCATCGACTGAGGTTGCCGACACCTTGATCCATGCCGGGCTAAAGCTTCATTTCAGCGGGCATTACCATGTCAACGCCGTCTCTGTCTGCGACACTCAAGCGGGGCAATTGAAGAATATCTCGGTTCCTTCTCTGGTTGCCTTCCCACCGGGCTTCAAGGTTTTGCAACCGACCAACGCGGGCGTGGATATCAAAACCGTCTCGCTTGGCACGATGCCCGTCGATCCGGGGTTGATGGCCCTATACCGCGACGAGGTGACCCAGCGCGGCGAGCCCGAGGACCCAGCCCTTGGCACCGCCACCCATGGGGCGTTTCTATATCGCCAGATGCACAGTCGCCTTACCCACCACCTGTTGAGCGCCCATTGGCCCGCCGACATTGCCGAGGCGGTAAAGCGGGCCAATGCGGCCGACCTCGCGTGCCTGTTTCTGGCAGGATCAAACCAAGCCTGCGCAAGCGACCTGTCCTATTGGTCCACGCACAGCGACCCTATCGCGAAACTGGCGCACCTTGCAGATAAAAACGGCCTCGATATCACCAATTTGCGGGCTTGCAGCATGACTGAACTGATCGGCGATTGGTATTGTTTGCGGCAATCCGGTGCAATGGCTGGTGACGAAATCGCCCTGCCCAAGCGCAGAGTATACCGGTTTCTGGCACAAGAGTTTGGCGACCCAGCCCCGACCTCGACCGACCGATTAAGCCAGTTTTTCGCTGTTTTCCTAAGTGTCTTAGGTCATTCCCTTGACCGAACGGAAAAACCGCACCCCTAAGCATTGCCAACGCTTAAAACGCCAAAACCAAGGTTTGGGGCCGTGCCCGCTGTCTTTCTTGTCGCACCAAGGCCACCCCATCTGGTAATCTGGGGCGTGAAACTATACCTTCAGGGTCTCGCAGCCCCTTGCGACAATTCCGATGAAGCCGCGCCCCAGCGGATCCGATACCAAGACAGGTCAACACATGCAAATGATGATGGAACGTGACGTCCGCGAAGGATATCGAGTCTCAATCGCGCCAAGCCCCAACCGCATTCGCGCCATCATAGACGGTCAAATCATTGCGGACAGTCGCCGCGTGCTTGTCATGCAAGAAACCCACGCGCCCGAGGTTTATTACTTCCATCCCGATGATGTTCGCGCCGATCTGTTGACGCGCACAGCGCATCTGACGAATTGCCCGTTCAAAGGCAACGCCTCGTATTGGACGATCCAGACGGGCGGCACTACGGCTGTCGATGCGGCCTGGAGCTATGAAGATGCCTATGATGAGGCCATAAGTGTTAAGGGCTATATCGCTTTTGACCCGGCTGCGATTGATACCTGGCTTTGCGACGATGACGTGGTTGAAGACCAGATGCAGACCAAGCCTACGACAGAAGAAAATCCCCTGATGCACTGGCTGATGCACGATGCTTGGAAAGCCAACTCCACCGCAGAATTATTGGCCGAAACCGCACGTCAGATGAATAAGGTCGGCCTGCCACTGTGGCAGATGCGGCTTTTTATCCGCACGTTGAACCCACAACTGTTTGCGGTGTTTTACCGGTGGCGGCGCGGCGAAGATAATGTCGAAGAGTTTCAGGCGACACATGCTGGCGCCCAATCCTCGCCGTATCTGACCAGCCCGATTGCCCCGATTATTGCGGGCGAAGGCGGGGTTCGCAGACGGCTGGACGGGCCCAATCCGCAACTGGATTTCCCGGTTCTGGAAGACCTGCTTGCAGAGGGTGCGACAGATTACGTAGCCGTGCCGGTGCTGTTTTCGGACGGTCAGATCAACGTCTTGACGATGGTCTCTGACAAGCCGGGTGGGTTTTCGACCAGCCAGTTGGGATTTTTATATGAAAGCCTGCCAATTCTGGGGCGCTTGATCGAAACCTATGCTGTGCGGCTGTCGGCACTGACGCTGCTGAAAACCTATCTGGGCAAAGATGCCGGCGAAAGGGTGTTGAACGGGCGGGTCAAACGGGGCGACGGTGAAGAGGTCCACGCGGTCATCTGGTTCTCGGATCTGCGCGGCTCGACCAAGATGGCGGACACTATGCCGCGCGAAGACTATCTGGCCGCGCTCAACCAATACTTCGACAGCGTCGCGGGGGCTATTTTGGAAAACGGCGGTGAGGTTTTGAAATTCATCGGCGATGCGGTCTTGGCAATTTTTCCGATCGAAACCCGGGCCGAGGCCCATCCCGCCGCATGCGCGAAAGCCCTGACAGCGGTCCGCCAAGCCTATCAGCGGATGATCGTTGTCAACAACGAGCGGGCCGCGCGGGGCGAGGTGCCTTTGCAATTTGGAACCGGCCTGCATCGCGGTGATCTGACATATGGCAATATCGGCACCGAACAGCGGCTGGATTTTACCGTGATCGGCCCGGCTGTGAATGAAGCGGCCCGGATCGAGGATCTGTGCAAACCGCTTGGGATGTCGGTCGTCACCTCTGCCGCCTTCGCCAACAGCATTCCAGAGCCGCTGACCCCGCTTGGTCTGCAAGAATTACGGGGCGTGCAGATAAAGCAAGCGATCTTCACTTTGGATTGGTGCACCCGCAGCGAAGGATGTTTGGAAGGCGAAACCATGCCGTGACGCTGCGATGCAGACGATTGAAAGGCTGGCTGGCTTGGGCCCGCCGTGTCACAGGCTCTGGGCTAAGATCTCGCTCCAGACCGATGATGCCACGGGGCCTGCATCGCCGAAAAGCCGCACTGCGGTGACTTCTAATGGGCGAGAAGGCAGTGTTGTTGACAGATCCGCCAATGTGCCATCCGCGATGCGCCGCTGTGCAAGCGAACGCGGCACCCAGGCCACGGCCACACCCAAGGCGGCCATCTCCAGCGCCGCCAGCGTCAGCGCGGTTTCTGCTTTGGGGATCGGGCGCGTGATGGTGCGAACGCGCGGCAAGATCATGCGCTCTAGCACCTTGCCCAGAAACACCTCGTCGGGATAAGCGATATAGGGCAATTCACCCTCGGCAAATCGTGTGTTCAAAGATGCGGTCATTTCCGAAGCGATCACTGGGATCAGCAGGTCAAACCCAATCGTCGCTGTCTCGACGAAGTCAGCACCAATCGGGTGATCATCGCCTGGTAACCGGTAAACGATAGCCATGTCCGCCTGCCGCGTCAGCAGCAACGAGAAGCATTCGTCCAGATTGGCCGATCGCAGGCGCACGTTAATATCCTCGTAGCGGGCATGGATATGCTTCAAAATTTGCGGTGTTAAGGCCGTCGTAATTGCATGTTGGCTGGCAATCGTAATGCGATTTGTCGCCATGCGTTCGCCCCGTTGAAGGTCGGTGACAAGCTGGCGCAGGTCGTTTGCCAATTTCACCATCTGGTCGCGCTGCTCGGCTGTGGTGGCGCGCAACTGCACCGGTTTGCGGGTCCGGTCGAAAAGTTCGACGCCGACTTGATCCTCAATATGCTGGATTCGCCTTGAAAAGGCTGATTGCGTTAAACGCCGGCGATCTGCCGCCTCCTGAAACGAGCCTGTTTCGGCGACTGCCAGCAGATCCTCTAGCCATTCCAGACGCATTTCACGGTACCCTCTTAATATGCAATCTGTGCATGATAAGAGTGAAATTTCGAATTTGCACTAGGCGAATTTCTCTGTGATTGTTTAGTTGTACAAGTCAAGAAGGACTACCTGATGCACCTCGCTCGATTTCCACGCGTTTTCCTCGCCCATCTGCCGACCCCTCTGGAACGGCTTGATCGGCTGAGCAAAGAGTTGGGCGGGCCAGAGATCTGGATCAAGCGCGACGACTGCACAGGCCTGTCAACCGGTGGCAACAAAACCCGCAAGCTGGAATTTCTGATGGCCGAGGCGCAAGCCATGGGCGCGGATGTGGTGATGACCCAAGGCGCGACCCAGTCGAACCATGCCCGCCAGACCGCAGCTTTCGCGGCCAAGCTGGGCATGGGCTGTCATATCTTGCTAGAGGACCGGACCGGCTCGAACAATCACAACTATAACCTCAACGGCAATGTGCTGTTGGATCATCTGCACGGCGCGGCTACGGAAAAGCGTCCGGGTGGCACGGATATGCAGGCAGAAATGGAAACAGCCGCCGCTGCGATGCGCGAAGAGGGCCGCAAGGTTTACATCATTCCGGGTGGCGGGTCGAACGCGACCGGCGCGCTTGGCTATGTCAATTGCGCGTTCGAATTGGTCGGTCAGGCCAATGACCGCGGTATTGTCATCGACCATATGGTGACCGCAACCGGGTCTGCGGGCACTCAGGCCGGGTTGATCGTTGGCCTGAAAGCAATCAATGCGGGCATCCCGCTGTTGGGCTTTGGGGTCCGCGCACCGCAGCAAAAGCAAGAAGAAAGCGTCTTTAACCTTGCATTGCGCACAGCCGAAAAGCTGGGCTGCCCCGGCGTTGTCGCCCGCGAAGATGTTGTCGCTGACACCAATTATGTCGGCCCCGGTTACGGTATTCCGCAGGCCGATACCCTAGAGGCGATCCGGATGTTCGCCGAGCTGGAAGGCATCTTGCTTGACCCAGTCTATTCCGGCAAAGGCGCTGCTGGTCTGATCGACTATTGCCGCAAAGGTAAATTCAAAAAGGGCGAGCGGGTGGTCTTTCTGCACACCGGCGGTTCGGCCGCACTGTTCGGGTACGATACGGTGTTTGCCGATCAGGCGGCCGAGTAACCGATGGCCCGCCCGCCTTTCACCGCCAGCTTTACACAACAGGTGCCAATCCCCGAGGCGGGGATTGCAGCTGCTGTGGCCGTGATGCGCACGGGGCGGCTGCACCGCTACAACACCGCCCCCGGCGAAGAGGCCGAAACGGTCGCGCTGGAACGAGAGTTTGCCGCATGGCAGGGCGCGCCTTACTGCTTGGCACTGGCCTCTGGCGGGCAAGCGATGCAAATTGCTTTGCGCGCAGCGGGCGTGGTGCCGGGCGATACGATTTTGACCAATGGCTTTACGCTGGCCCCGGTGCCCGGCGCGATTGCGGCAGTGGGCGGGGTGCCGATTCTGGTCGAGATCACCGAAGATCTGGTGATCGATCTTGACGATCTGGCTACAAAAGCGACGTCCAGCGGTGCGCGCTATCTGCTTTTGTCCAATATGCGCGGCCATCTGTGTGACATGGACCGGCTGATGGCCATCGCGGCAACTCTGAACCTGACTGTGATCGAGGATTGCGCCCATACTATGGGTGCGGCTTGGAACGGTCGTTGGTCAGGCAACTTTGGCCTTTCTGGCTGTTTCAGCACCCAAACCTACAAACATCTGAATTCGGGCGAAGGGGGGGTTCTGACCTCGCATGATCCAGAATTCATGGCCCGTGCGATAATGCTGTCGGGGTCTTACATGCTGTTTGAACGCCACGGCGCTGCCCCCCCAGCCGAGGTTTTTGCCGAAATTCGCTATCAGACCCCCAATATGTCGGCCCGGATGGACAATTTGCGCGCGGCCCTTTTGCGCCCGCAGTTGGCCGGGATCGCCGGCAGCATCGCCGCTTGGAATGCGCGTCACGATAGGCTAGCCGCCACACTGTTGCTTATCCCCGGGATCGCGATGGCCGACCGGCCTGCTTCTGAAACCTATGTTGGATCGTCGATCCAGTTTCGGCTGCCCGGTATTGCCCCCGGTGCAGCGCGCGGGCTTGTCGCGGGCTTGGCCGCAGTCGGGGTCGAGGTGAAATGGTTCGGCTCGGCAGAGCCCGTTGGATTTACCTCTGCCCATCAAAGCTGGCGGTTTGTCGCACCGCAAAACATGCCGCAAACAGACGCCATTCTTGCCGGGCTGTTCGACATGCGGTTGCCGCTGACCTTCACGCTAGACGATTGCGATTTGATCGCGGCCCATATTGGCGACGCGGTTCTGGCGCTGCGGCTGGAAGGAAAACTATGATCTTGCGCCGGGTCGGTATTTTGGGCGGCATGGGGCCAGAGGCCACTGTTTTGCTGATGCAAAAGGTCATCGCCGCCACGCAGGCCCGCGATGATGCCGGCCATATTCCGCTGATCGTCGACCAAAACCCGCAAGTGCCCTCGCGCATTCGGCGGTTGATCGAAGGCACTGGCGAAGATCCGGGTCCGGTTTTGGCCGCCATGGCACTGCGGCTGCAAACCGCCGGGGCTGAAGCGTTGGCGATGCCTTGCAACACCGCCCATCACTATGCGCCGGTCATTCAGGCTGCGGCAAACGTGCCTTTGATTGATATGGTGCAATTGTCGGTCGCAAAGGCTGCATCGCTTGCCGGTAAGAACGGGCGCGTGGGTATTCTTGCTTCGCCAGCTGTCCGTCAGGTCGGCCTGTTCGATGCGGCTTGTGCGACGGCTGGGCTGACACCGACCTATGCCAAGGACGAAGCAACCATGCTGGCAACAATCCGCGCGATCAAAGCAGGCGGGGTCACCCCCGCTGCACGCGTTGCCTTGGCGCAAGCCTCGCAAGATTTGTTGGCCGATGGCTGCATTGTTCAGATGATCGCCTGTACCGAGTTTTCGCTCATTGCCGATGAAGTGACCCCTTCTGCCATGGCGTTCGACACGCTAGATCAATTGGTTAGCGGAATAATAGCTTTCGCCACAGACAGTGGCGCGGGCCAAGACAAGGCGGAAACATAACTGGAACGACTTTATCAAATGGATGAACGACCAACGGTAGGGTGGATATGATTGGTCTTTCTTGGCCTTGCTTTCGTTCATGGATGCAACCTTTCAATGTGGCCAGCACGCAAAATGCGCGCCTGCTAAACAAAATAAGGCTAATCAAAACACATCGGCGGGATGACTTGGTGGCTTTGCCAATTTTTCATTTAGCTTCAGTATCTTGTGGATGAACATAAGTGGCTGCCATGGCCAACGGGCTGTTTGGTCAACCCAAGGCTGACATCCTTGTTGGCCCCGGCAACCAATATGTGGCCGAAGCCAAGCGTATTTTTTACGGCCAAGTCGGCATTGATATGTTCGCAGGACCCACCGACAGCATGGTCGTTGCCGATAGCAGCGCCGATCCCGAACTGGTGGCCTCTGATCTTGTTGGCCAGGCCGAGCATAGCTACAATTCACCTGTCTGGCTGGTCACAACCGATAGTGCCTTGGCCGAGCAGGTCATCGCCATTGTTCCCAAATTGATCGCTGACCTGCCCGAACTGAATGCGGCCAATGCCGCTGCGGCCTGGGCGGATTATGCCGAGGTCATGCTATGTGACAGCGCCGAAGAGATGGCGCAGGTCGCTGACAAATACGCCCCCGAGCATCTGCATGTTCAGGCCCGCGATCTGGATTGGTGGCTGCTGCGCCTGCGCTCTTATGGCTCGCTGTTTTTGGGCGAGGAAACGACCGTGGCCTACGGTGATAAATGTGCCGGACCAAACCATGTTCTGCCCACCTCGGGGGCCGCACGCTATACCGGTGGTCTTTCGGTTCACAAATTCATGAAAACCGTGACTTGGCAGCGGGCAACGCGCGCCGCCTCGCGCGAGCTGGCACTGGCAACTGCGCGGATTTCCCGGATGGAAGGTCATGCGCGCTCAGCCTACGTGCGCCTTGCCAAATTCTACCCCGGCGAAAATTTCAATGTCAGCCCAACGGATGAGGTTGCTTAGCTCAGCGGCAGATGGGCAAAGCCGCTTTTGCAGTGCCTCTGCCCATCTGCCGCTACCCAAAACAATATTCGGCCTGATTGCGCGCCCTTAAGACCTGCGGCCCGGCTTTGGGTCGCCCGCTGCGCCGACCAGCCGCCAGATGGAAACCGCTTGTTCGCGCCCCTTGACGTGTTGATCGCCGATCGGCTCGAACAGGAAAGCTTTGCCGACGGCCTCGACCACGTCGCCACTGACAAGGACCGTGGCAGCCCGGCCTTCGGTATGCATCCCGGCAAGCGCTTCAATCCGGGCACAAACATTCACCGTGTCACCGATCACGGTATAGTTCATGCGGTTCAGCGCACCGATATTGCCGACAATAAGGGGGCCCGAATGCAGCCCGATCTTGATGCGCAATGATGGGCCGTCGGGTCGCTCGTTGAGGGCGGTCACAGCCTCGGCAATCGCCAACGCGGCGCGGCAGGCCCGAGTGGCATGATCTGGCAACGGGTCCGGCGCGCCCCAAAATGCCATCGCCGCATCGCCGATAAACTTGTCCAGCGTCCCCTCTTCGGCCTCGACGGTTGCGTTAATGATCTCGAAATGTTCGTTCAGCAGCGCCACGATCTTCGCAGGTGGCAGTGCCTCGGACAGCGAGGTAAACCCAATCACATCGGTGAACATCACGGTCAGATCTGCGGCATGCGCATCGCGGACCGGGCCGCCGGTGTCGTCCATCAGCCTTAGCACCAGTTTTCGCGGCACATAGGCCTGAAACCAACGCAAGCCTTGCACCATCCGGTTGAATGAACGGGCCTGCTCGTCCAACTCTCGGATTAGTGAGCCACGCAGGGGGGCGATCGTGTCCAGATCCAGCCGTTCGATCTTTTCCGCCGCGACAGAGAGCGCGGTGATCGGGCGCGCCATCCGGCGGGCCAAAACCAACGATGCCGCGACAGAGACAACAAGCATACCAAGACCCACGGCAATCGATCCCATCAATCGCCTAAATTGCCGGTTGACCGACTCCCGAGGCACATAGGCCCCGATCCGCCACGGCACCGGGCCAAACTCCGTGCTGCTGCGTGACAAGATCACACTCGCACCGCGCTCGGCATCGGTTTCGCGCACATCCAGCCCCATG
>JBLIGH010000009.1:0-20931 GCA_047636855.1 Pseudorhodobacter sp. | reverse complement strand
ACCTCGTGCATCTGGCGGGTGCGGATCTGCACCTCTACCCGCTTGCCATCGCGCCCCGACACAGTTGTGTGGATCGAGCGGTAGCCGTTGGTCTTTGGTTGGCTGATGTAATCTTTGAACCGTCCCGGAACCGCACGCCAGCGTTGGTGGATAACCCCCAACACACGGTAGCAATCCGCCTCGGTCGCCGTGATAATCCGAAAGCCGTAAATGTCGGACAAGCGCGAGAAAGACAGGTCTTTTTCCTGCATTTTGCGCCAGACCGAATAAGGCTTTTTCGCACGCCCATACACATCCGCGTCAATCCCGACCCGGTCGAGTTCGGTTCGAATATCTGCGGTGATTTTGTAAACCACATCACCGGTTTCGCGCTGCAAGGTGATAAAGCGGCGGATGATGGAGTTGCGGGCCTCTGGGTTCAGCACCCGAAAGCCAAGATCCTCCAACTCTTCGCGCATCCATTGCATCCCCATGCGTCCAGCAAGGGGGGCAAAGATCTCCATCGTCTCGCGGGCTTTTTGCGCCTGCTTTTCGGGGCGCATGGATTTGATCGTACGCATATTATGCAGCCGATCAGCCAATTTGACTAAAATCACCCGCAGGTCTTTGGACATCGCCATGAAAAGCTTGCGGAAGTTTTCGGCCTGCTTGCTTTCGGCGGAAGACAGCTGAAGGTTGGTAAGCTTGGTGACGCCATCGACCAATTCAGCAATTTCAGCGCCAAACAGCTTTTCGACGTCAGAATAAGTGGCTTTGGTGTCTTCGATCGTGTCATGCAACAGGGCTGTGATGATGGTCGCATCATCCAGCCGCTGTTCAGTCAGGATCGCCGCGACAGCGACCGGATGGATGAAATAGGGTTCCCCCGAATAGCGAAGCTGACCCGCATGCACTTTATTGCCATAGGCAAAAGCGCTTCGGATCAGCTCGGCGTTGGACCGCGGGTTATAGTTGTGGACAAGGGCGATCAGGTCTTCGACGTCGATCATCCCAGTCGCTTTCCGTTCCGGGCGTTAGCCTTAATTTGCGCCCTGCGCTTCCATAAGCGCGCGCAACAGTTTTTCTTCGGACATATCGTCAATCATCGGGCGATCGCTTTCGCCCCCCATGAGCAGAGCCATCTGATCTTCTTCAGGCTCGTCCACTTCGATCTGGGTCTGGTGGCTTTCGATCATCCGCTCGCGCAGCGCATCGGCCAACTGCGTTTCATCGGCGATTTCGCGCAACGAGACGACAGGGTTTTTATCATTGTCGCGTTCCACCGTCAGGGGCGAACCCGCTTGGATTTCACGCGCACGATGGGCTGCGAGCATAACCAGTTCGAACCGGTTTGGCACTTTATCAACGCAATCTTCTACCGTCACGCGGGCCATAGGGGACACCTTTTCAGATCTGAGGTTAGGAATGGCCTATTTAGGGGCTGCCTTGATGCTTGACAAGGTCCTTATCCGGTCAGTTCCAGCCCCTGAGGCTATAAAATTCAGAGAATTCGCGCGGCTTTACCCAAACCAGTCCGAATCGGATCACGGATTAGCCGTGCAAAGGCTTGATTTCTGCCACGGCACCGGGTTGCAGGGCCTCCAACAATTGGGCAGCGGTTTGTCGCAATACCGGATGCATCCAACCCGGCGCGATTTCCGCAAAAGGCACCAGCACAAACCCCCGATCCTGCAAGCGCGGATGCGGCAAGATCAAGCGTTCGGGCGCAAGTCTGGCCTGATCGCTTGGGGCCAGGTCGTGCCAATGGCCATATGTCTGGGCATTCGGCAAAACCAGATCATCATACGCCAACAAATCCAGATCCAGCGTGCGACCAGCCCAACGCGAAATTCGCGTGCGGCCATGACGGGCCTCGACCGCGTGCAAAGTCTGCAAGACCGCATCGGGTGAGGCATCGGTGTGAAAATGAGAGACGGCGTTGACATAGTCCGGCCCCGCCCCTGCCGGAAAGCAGGGCGTCACGTAGATTTGACTTTGCGCGAGCAGCTGAAAGCCCGCCGCGACCAACTCTGAGCGCGCCAGCCTTAAATTGCTTGCGGATGACCGCTCAGTTGACCCTGGGTCGACTGGCAGGTTTGCGCCGAAAGCAACAAAAATAGACGATTTTGGCACTTTTCCCCCTTACGCTTTCGTATAGGTCCGCTTGTCTTGGCGTGCATTGCGCCCATAGTTAAGGTATTCGCTGACAGATTATTTTTTGAAATTTTATCCAATCAGAAAAATGCTGTTTGCGGATACTAATTTGAGGGGACATTAGATGTTTTACAAGGACGAACGGCTTGCGCTGTTCATAGATGGTTCCAACCTATATGCCGCTGCAAAAGCGCTTGGGTTTGACATAGACTATAAACTACTTCGGCACGAGTTCATGCGCCGCGGCAAATTGCTGCGGGCGTTCTACTACACAGCCCTGCTGGAGAATGACGAATATTCCCCCATTCGCCCATTGGTGGACTGGCTGCATTACAACGGCTATTCCATGGTAACCAAGGCCGCCAAGGAATACACCGACAGCCAAGGCCGCCGGAAGGTCAAAGGCAATATGGATATCGAACTTGCAGTCGATGCCATGGAGCTTGCACCGCGCATTGATCATGCCGTGCTGTTTTCCGGTGATGGTGACTTCCGCCCGCTGGTGGAAAGCCTGCAACGTCAAGGTGTTCGGGTTTCGGTGGTCTCGACCATCCGCAGCCAGCCACCAATGATTTCCGATGAATTGCGCCGTCAGGCGGATAATTTCATTGAACTGGACGAGCTGCGCGATGTCATCGGGCGACCCCCACGCGAACCACGGTTCGACCGGGACGGGTTGGAAGAGGTCGAAGAGGTTAAGCAAACCTCTTAAGACTGACACGGATCAGGAAACAGGGGGCGCTTGCGCCCCTTTTTTCTTTGCGCCGCGTGTCTTTTTTGATCAAGGCGGGGCAATGATAGTCTTCTCTTCTCTTGCGGGTTTGTTTGTGGCGGCCTTTGTGGCGGCAACCATTGTGCCCTTTCAGTCCGAAGTGATTTTTGTGGCCCTGCAAATCGCGGGGCATATAGAGCCATGGGTGCTGGTTTTGGTGGCCAGCATCGGGAACACGCTTGGTGCGCTGGTGAATTATGCGATCGGCAAAGGCATTACCCGGTTTGAAAGTAAAAGCTGGTTTCCGGCGACACCGGCACAGATCGCGCGGGCACAGGTTTGGTTCGGGCGCTGGGGTGTTTGGGTGTTGTTGTTTAGCTGGGCGCCGGTTGGGGATATCATGACAGTGGTTGCGGGCATTATGCGCACACCGCTTTGGCTGTTTATGCTTTTGGTCGGCATCGCGAAAACCGCGCGCTACATCGTTTTAGCACTGATCACTGCGCAGCTTGTCGGATAGCAGGGGGGGGGCGCTGCCCCCCTCTGGCCTTACGGCCATTCACCCCCCGGGATATTTTCGAACAGATGAAGTCGAAGAATCGCGGGTCGGTCTGGACCTAGGGCCTATGGCAGCCTAGGTAAGGTGAAATCACCAAAGGAATTTGCGCATGTCCTTGCCTCCGTTGACCCTTTATCTTGCAGCACCGCGCGGGTTTTGTGCCGGCGTGGACCGCGCGATTAAGATTGTTGAGCTGGCTTTGCAGAAATGGGGTGCACCTGTTTATGTACGTCATGAAATCGTTCACAATAAATTTGTTGTGGATGATCTTCGGTCTAAAGGTGCTGTATTTGTAGAAGAGCTGGCGGATTGCCCGGATGATCGCCCGGTAATTTTTTCTGCGCATGGCGTACCGAAATCCGTACCTGCTGCGGCCTCTGCACGCGAAATGATATTTGTTGATGCAACCTGCCCTTTGGTCAGCAAGGTTCATGTCGAAGCGCAACGTCACGCTGATGACGGTTTGCAAATGATCATGATTGGCCATGAAGGCCACCCCGAGACCATTGGCACGATGGGCCAATTGCCCGAAGGCGAGGTCTTGTTGGTCGAGACTGTCGCCGATGTGGCGCAGGTTCATGTGCGCGACCCCGGCAAGCTGGCTTTCGTTACCCAGACCACTTTGTCTGTAGACGACACGACTGATATTATCGCAGCCTTGCAGGCCCGCTTTCCCACCATCATCGGGCCACATAAAGAAGACATCTGCTATGCCACGACAAATCGTCAGGCCGCGGTGAAAGCCATCGCTGCCCGTATTGATGCTTTACTGGTGATCGGCGCGCCAAACTCTTCCAATTCCAAACGCTTGGTCGAGGTCGGCAGTGCAGCGGGTTGCCGCTATGCGCAGCTGGTCCAGCGGGCAACCGATATCGACTGGCGCGCGTTGGAAGGGATCACATCGGTTGGGATCACTGCCGGCGCCTCGGCCCCCGAGGTGTTGGTTAACGAGGTGATCGACGCGTTCCGCGCGCGCTTTGACACCACGGTCGAGCTGGTTGAGACGGCGCAGGAGAATGTGGAATTCAAGGTACCACGGGTCTTGCGCGAAACGGTCTAGCCCAAAAGCAAGACCGTGGCCGCAAGCCCGGCAGCGCAGAGGAAAACCTGCGATCGGGACGGGGTGCTACACCGCACCAACCCTTGAAGCGCGTGAATACGGTCCCGATCCGACCGCGGTGTTTGCAGTGGCATTTGCCCTAACGAATGGACGTGCAGGGCCGTAGTCCTTTGCCTCTCAAGGCGTCGCGGACCAATCCGCGTCATATCGCCCTTAATTCATCGTCGAAAATGGGCGCGATACCCGGCTTGAGCGATATAAATACGCATCCGTTGGCAAGCATCGCCTGCCGGGGATGGATGGGGTTAACTAAGGGCGGGCGCCCCCAGCCTCGCTTGGCACCGCTTTTCCGATCGTAATCAGGGAAAGCTTCGTTGACCTTTGCGGACCCGCTGCATAGACCGAGCCGCAAAGGAGACCGTGATGCCCGAACTTTTTGCCTATACGGATGGTGCCTGTTCCGGCAATCCTGGCCCCGGCGGCTGGGGTGTTTTGATGCTGGCGCGCGAAGGTGATGTCGTGGTGAAGGAACGCACGCTGCAGGGCGGCGAGGCCGATACCACCAATAACCGGATGGAGCTGATGGCCGCGATTTCGGCGCTAGAGGCTTTGGCCCGTCAGACAGAGATCACCATCATTACCGACAGCGCCTATGTCAAAAATGGCATCACCGATTGGATGGCCGGATGGAAGCGCAAAGGCTGGCGCACGGCTGCGGGCCCTCCGGTCAAGAATGTCGATCTTTGGCAGCGGCTGGATGCAGCACAAGCACAGCACAACGTCACCTGGCGCTGGATCAAGGGCCATGCAGGTCATGCCGAGAATGAGCGGGCAGACGCGTTGGCCCGGGCAGGCATGGCCCCGTTCAAGCCGGAACGCGCGAAGTGACCTTGCTTGGCGCGCTCGATTTTGCCTCGGTCGCGGTCTTTGCGCTGACTGGGGCGCTGGTCGCGTCACGCTCGCAATTGGACATCGTCGGCTTTATCTTCATCGCCTGCCTTACAGCCGTCGGAGGCGGCACCCTGCGCGACATATTGCTAAACCGTGATCAGGTGTTTTGGGTGTCAGACCCCTCGATCTTGCTGGCGGCGGTCATCCCTGCGGTTTTGGTCTTTTTCACGGCGCATTTGCTGGAAAGCCGCTATCGGGCGATCCTGTGGCTGGATGCCTGCGCACTGGCGATTGCTGTTCCTGCTGGAATGGGCGTGGCCTTGGGGCTGGGCCATGGCTGGCCAATCGTGTTGACCATGGGGGTTGTGACCGGTTGCCTTGGCGGCCTGATGCGCGATGTTGTATGCAACGAGGTGCCACTGGTCCTGAAACAGGGCGAGCTTTACGCAACCGCTGCTTTTGCCGGGGTGGCCGTCGGTATGGGTTTGGTGGCGGCGGGGCAAAGCACGCAGCTGGGTTTGTTGGCCTGCGCATTGGTCACGCTGACGCTGCGCTTTGGCTCTATCGCGTTTGGCTGGCGATTGCCGATCTACAAGCATCGCCCGCCCCGACCTGACGCACCAAAACGGTAATAAACGCTGGGGATAAAGGGACTTGTTAAGTGAATAGAGGTTCACTTAACCTGAACCGATGTCGAGACCAAAATTAATTCCCGATTCGGACGTTCAAAACGCAATCTTGTATTTGCTGGATTGCGAGGGTGAAAAAGCTGTGTCCTTTTCGCGGGTTGCGCGGACCACGGGTCTGGCCCCTGCCACTTTGGTGCAGCGCTTTGGCAGCTTGGATGGCATGCTGAAAGCCGCCTTGAACTCTGGCTGGGACGCGGCAGATGCAACACTTACCGCCGCTTGCACCGCCTCGTTAGACCAAAAAGGCGCGTTGCAATTGTTGAAATCATTGCCCAAAGTGAACAGCCTTCTGGCGGCCTCACAGCGCGACGAGGCGTTGCGTCAACGTGCAGCGCATTGGCGTGGCGCGGTAGAGGCCGCTTTGACCATGCGCCTGGGCAGTAAGTCCAAACAAGGGCAGAAGGCAGCGCTGCTTTTCGCGCTTTGGCAAGGGCAATTGATCTGGCAAAATTCGGGCGGCAAAAGCTTGAAACTGAAAGAGGTGCTTAAACAGCTGCTTTAAACGCAGTTATTTCGACTTGTATCTCTGCCAGAGCCACAACAGCAGCATAGCCCCCAAGACCGCCCCGACAAACATCGCCAGCGCGCCCGTCACAGCAACCAAAACACGCAAGATCAGCCAACCAACAACGGCCCCAACCACGCCAATTGCGATGGTTGTCGGCACATCCGCCTGCACTTTCATAAAGCG
Source organism: Pseudorhodobacter sp. (assembly GCA_047636855.1). Classification (GTDB taxonomy): domain Bacteria; phylum Pseudomonadota; class Alphaproteobacteria; order Rhodobacterales; family Rhodobacteraceae; genus Pseudorhodobacter. Next base: position 14,196 of record JBLIGH010000009.1, on the reverse strand, counting down.
CGTGGCCAGAAATCCAGCCGCAGCGCCGATGATGACAATCAACAAAATCATGGGCATAGGTGCAGCTCCGCTTTCAAGGGCCATTGGCCTGTTTGGGCACAATGTCATATCACGCCACCCTTTGCACTCATAGATAGGGCGAGCCGCCGCAAGATGCGAGGGTTAAGCGCAGATTGCCGCGCGGGATCGTCGCTGCTATCGCCATAGGGCCAAAGTCGATCTGACTTCCGGCCGGCATCCGCGCGTTACGTGATCTGCGAAGGTCGCTGCCAAACTTGTCAGGTTAAATGGGCAGGCAATGCAAATCCGTGCAGCAATTCTTGCACATCTGCCGGGCGCTTGCCTTCGCGTTGCGCCTGCAAAACCGCAACCGCACCCGTGCCGCAGGCAATAGTGAATCCGTCCAGCACTTGCCCCGGCGCACCAGCGCCCGCCGCCACGCGCGAGCGTAGCAGCTTCACCCGTTCGCCCGCGATATCGCACCAAGCACCGGGAAAGGGCGACAGGCCCCGGATCTGGCGGTCCACAACCTCGGCAGGCTGCGTCCAATCGATCCGCGCCTCTGCCTTGTCGATTTTGGCGGCATAGTTCACGCCATCCACCGCTTGCGGTTTGGCATCCAGCACCGGCAGTTGTGCCAAAGCGTCCAAGATCAGCCGCGCACCCATGGTCGATAAGCGGTCATGCAGATCAGCGGTGACCTCTTGCGCGCCAATCGGGGTCGCCTCGCGCAGCAGTACCGGCCCCGTGTCCAGACCCGCCTCCATTTGCATGATGCAGATCCCGGTTTCAGCATCGCCCGCAAGGATGGCCCGGTGGATCGGCGCCGCCCCACGCCAGCGCGGCAAAAGCGAGGCATGGATGTTCAAACAACCCAGACGAGGCGCATCCAGAACCGCTTGCGGCAAGATCAGCCCGTAAGCCACCACAACGGCTATATCCGCATCAAAGCCCGCAAATTCGGCCAACGCCTCGGGCGTCTTCAGACCAATAGGGTGGCGCACCGGCAAACCCAGCGCCTCGGCCCGCGCCTGAACCGGGCTGGGGCGGTCTTTCTTGCCCCGACCTGCGGGGCGGGGCGGCTGACTATAGACGGCAACCACCTCGTGCTTGGTTGCCAAAGCCTCTAGCACCGGCACCGAAAACTCTGGCGTGCCCATGAAGATTACCTTCATTTCCGGCCTCGCAGCTTCTCAGCGCGTGCAATCAGCATCTTGCGTTTCAGCGGGCTCAGATGGTCGAAAAACATTTTACCATTCAGATGATCGATCTGATGCTGCACCGATGTTGCCCAAAGATGCACGAAATCGCGGTCTTCCATCTGACCTTCGGCATTCAAGAACCGCACCGTCACCGCACGCGGGCGGGTGATCTTGGCAAAGACGCCGGGCAGGTTGGGGCTTGCCTCTTCATGGTCGCGCGGCTGCGCCGAGGCGTGCAACACTTGGGGGTTCGCCATCAAAACCGCTTTGCCGCGCTCGGTCGAGCAATCCACCACAGCCAGCCGCAAGCCAACCCCGATTTGCGGCGCGCCCAGACCGTACCCCGGCATCGCCTCCATCGTGTCGACCATATCCGCCCAGATCGCACGAACCTGATCGGTGATCTCGACCACCGGCTGAGCCGAGGTTTGCAGCCGCTTATCGGGCCAAGGGATGCAACGGCGCGCAGTCATGCAGCATACTCCGCCAATGCCGCAGCACGGGCCAATGGGGGCAGACGGTCAAAGGTGACACGCCCGTCAAGATGGTCAAACTCATGCTGTGCGCAAATCGCGGCAAAACCTGTCAGCTCTTGCCGCAGAACAGCGCCGGACAGGTCGCGCCAGCGCAAGGTTATCGTTGTCGCACGCTCGATCTGTGTCGTCGTGTCGGGGATCGAAAGGCAACCTTCGGGGCCGGTGGCACGGGTGTCCGACATCGCCTCGATCACCGGATTGATGCAGATAAACGGCGCAGGCTTGCCCTCTTTCCAAGTCACATCCATCACGAAGAACCGTTTCAATACGCCAAGCTGCGGTGCTGCCAGACCCCGCCCCGGCGCGTCATACATCGTATCCAGCATATCGACGACAAGACGGCTTACGTCTTCATCCGGGCCAACCGCCGTGCAAACTGTTGCCAGCAACGCATCCGGCCATTGCAAGATTGGCAAAACCGCCATCAGCCGTCCCGTGCCATTTCACGCTTCAGCTTTTGCATTTTGCGGGTGATCATCTGCCGCCGCAGCGGACCCAGATAATCGATGAACAGCTTGCCTTTCAGATGGTCAATCTCGTGCTGCACGCAGGTCGCCCAGAGGCCCTTGAATTCCTCTTCTGCCGCCTTGCCATCCAAGCCCAGCCATTGCACCCGAACCTTGGCGGGCCGCGTTACCTCGGCATAATGGTCGGGGATCGACAGGCAGCCTTCGTCGTATACGCTGGTGTCTTCCGAGGACCAGCTTACCACCGGATTGATCATCACCATCGGGCGCGGTGAAAGCGCTGGGTCTTTGACGCAGTCCATCACCAGCAGTTGCTTCATCACACCGACCTGCGGCGCCGCAAGGCCAATGCCTGGGGCGTTGTACATCGTGGCCAGCATGTCCTCGGCCAATTGGCCAATCTCGGACGAGACTTGCACCACAGGGTCGCAAATCTTTTTCAGGCGCGGGTCGGGGTGTAACAGGATCTGGCGTTTCATGGCCCTCGATTTAAGCGATGGGACGCCTTGGTGCAATGCCCCCCTTTGCGATCTAATTGTGTCCGTTACATTCGCAGGCTGGAACACCTTGTTTAGCGCCGCTAGGATGCCCGAAAGCCCCCTAAAGGAACGCCCATGGATTTTGACACACAGATCGACCGCTGCGGCACACAAAGCACCAAATGGGACCAAATGGAGCCGCTATTCGGTGTCTCGCCCGAAGACGGGCTGTCGATGTGGACCGCCGATTCTGATTTTGCCACAGCGCCTTGCGTTATCGAGGCCGTACGATTGGCAGCCGAACACGGCGTCTTTGGCTATTCTTGGGAACATCCGGCTTATTTGGCAGCGGTGCAATGGTGGATGAAGACCCGGCACAGCTGGGCGATAGAGACAGATTGGGTCCTGACCTCACAAGGTTTGGGCAATGCAATCGCGCTGTCGTTGGATGTCTGGTCTGCCCCCGGCGACCGGATTGTCATTTTCTCGCCCGTCTATCACGAATTCGCGCTGAAGATAAAAAAGGCGGGACGGCTGGTTGTGGAGTGCCCGCTGGCGCGCAGCGGTGATACCTATGTCTTGGATCTGGACGATGCGCAAAGCCGTCTGGATGGCACCGAAAAAATCTTGATCTGGTGTTCGCCGCAAAACCCGTCTGGGCGGGTTTGGACGGTGGCAGAGCTGCGTGCGTTGGCGGAATTTGCGGCGCGCAACGATCTGATCTTGATATCAGACGAGGTGCATCATGATCTGGTCTTTGCTGGCAATCAGTTTGTGCCGATGGATATCGCCGCACCAGAGCACCGCAACCGGACGGTGACGATGACCGCCGCCTCCAAAACCTTCAACATTGCCGGGCAGCGTACCGGTAATATGATTATCCCCGACGCAAAGCTGCGCGCGGCCATGAAGGGGCGGTTGACCTCGTTGGATTATAAGCCCAGCGCCCTTGGGGTTCAGATGATTACCGCGGCTTATAGTCCCACGGGGGCTGAATGGGTCGACGCGCAATTGCTGCACCTAGAGGGCAACCGTGCGGTCTTTGATGCCGGGATCAACGCGATTCCGGGCCTTCGGTCATTACCATTGCAATCGACCTATCTGGCATGGGTGGATTTTGAAGGCACTGGCATGCCCCAAGCCGAGATCGCGGCGCGGATCCGCGATACCGCCAAGATCGCGGTTTCGCCCGGGCCGAGCTTTGGCGTTGGAGGCGCGCATTTCATGCGCTTCAATCTGGCAACGACACGGGCACGGGTCGAAGAAGCTGTGGCGCGGATGCGGGCCGCGTTTTCTGATTTGCAATGAAATCGCGGCGGGCCTAATCGAAGCGCCGGTCGAGATATTATCGGAGGGCGTGCCGCCATCGCGCGCCGGGGGCCAGCCCCCGGACCCCCGGGATATTTTTAAACAGATGAACGGGGGAAAGACCTAACGGCTTGGATCTTGGTAAAGATACTTTTCGCCTTGCGGGTCTGTTACCTGCCATTGGCCATGTTTTATGGCTGTCAGGTAATCGGGGCCGATCGGGATTTTGCCTTTGCCGCCGGGGATGTCCAGCACGTAACTGGGCAGGCAGATGCCCGAAAAGCGGCGGCGCAGCGTGGCCATGATCGCCTGTCCTTCGGCAATGGTGGTGCGAAAATGGCTGGTGCCGCGGGCAAGGTCGCAATGGTGCAAATAGTAAGGTTTGACCCTGTTGCGGATGAGGTTGCGGAACAATTCGCCCAGCACCTCGGCCTCATCATTCACGCCGCGCAGAAGGACCGTTTGCGACAGCAAAGTGATGCCGCCCCGGGCGAGTTGGGCGAGTGCGGCTTGTGCGTTGGGGGTCAGCTCATCCGGATGATTGGTGTGGATCACCAAGTAGGGGGTCAACCGGCTTTGCATTGCATCGACCAGCGCCGCAGTCACCTTTTCGGGGGCCACGACCGGGACGCGGGTGTGGAACCGGACCACCTCGACATGCGGGATTTGGGCCAACCGTGCGATCAGGCCGGAAAGGCGACGAGGGGAGAGCACCAGCGGGTCGCCTCCGGTCAGGATCACCTCCCAAATGGCCGGGGTTTGTGCGATGTAATCCAGCGCTGCATCCAGATCCGCATCGGGCAAGGTGCCATCCGAGCCCACGGTTTCACGGCGAAAGCAAAAGCGGCAATACACTTCGCAGGTTTGCGTCGCATGCAAGATCACCCGGTCGCGGTAGCGGTGCGTCAAGCCCGGCGTCGGCGCATGGGCGCGGTCGCCAATCGGGTCGTATAGTTCCTCGGGCCGGGTGGTCAGTTCCAACGGGCTTGGCAGGAATTGTCGGGCGACACCGGGGATCGCCAGCGCTGTTTGCATCTCGTCGGTGATGCGAAGTTTGAAGACTTCGGCGACGCGGGTCAGGGCTTCGGCCGCTTCGGGGGCAGCCAGACCTTGCCCGATCAGGTCATCAACAGTGGTGAGGGCAGCCATGAGGAAGGACCTTTGAATTGCATCCGCAGGGGCTTATGGCGGTTGGGGGGCGAAAGGGCAAGCAAGGGCGGGTCAGGCGACCAGAGCTTCGGCCTTTTTCAGATCAACGCTGACCAATTGGCTGACACCTTGCTCTGCCATCGTCACGCCAAACAGCCGGTCCATCCGCGCCATCGTCACGGCATGATGCGTGATGATCAAAAAGCGGGTTTCCGTGCGACGGGTCATCTCGTCCAGCAAATCACAAAAGCGCGTCACATTGGCATCGTCCAACGGCGCGTCGACCTCATCCAGCACGCAAATCGGCGCCGGGTTGGCCAAGAACACCGCGAAGATCAGCGCCATCGCCGTCAGCGTCTGCTCGCCCCCCGACAGCAGGCTGAGCGTGGCCAGCTTTTTGCCCGGAGGTTGGCACATGATCTCTAGCCCGGCGTCCAGCGGGTCATCGGATTCCACCAGCACCAGACGCGCCTCGCCACCGCCGAACAAATGCGTAAACAAGGTGCCAAACGAGGCATTGACCTGCTCGAACGCCGTCAAAAGACGCTCGCGCCCTTCGCGGTTCAACCCGGCAATCCCAGAGCGCAGCTTTTTGACGGCTTCCTCGAGGTCGGATTTCTCGGAGGCCAGCGTGTCATGCTCTTCTTGCACCGATTTGGCATCTTCTTCGGCGCGCAGGTTCACCGCACCCAAGGCTTCGCGCTGGCGTTTTAGCCGTGCAACATCGGTTTCCAACGCATCGGCACCCGGCATTTTATCGGGGTCTGCATCGAGAGAGGCCAGCAATTCAGCGGGGGCGCAATCGGCCTCTTCGCGAATGCGTGCGGCGGTCAGATCGCGGGTTTCCCGGGCGGCTTCATGCCGGGCCTCGATACGGGCGCGGGCCTCGCGCGCCTCGCCCGCAACCCTTTCGGCTTCGCGCTCGGCAAGTGTGGCCTCGCGCAAGGCGGTTTCAGCCTGCGCCAAAGCCTCTGCCGCGCGGCTGCGGCGGGCTTCTGCTTCGGTGATCGCATCGCTTAGATCTTCGCGTTGGATCGCAATTTCTTCGGGCACAGCAAGGGCATCTTGCAGCTCTTCTTCGGTGGCCGTAAGTCGGCCCATCAGTTCGGAATTGCGCTTTTCTGCGGTTTCCAGACGATGCTTCCAGCCGGAGAGTTCCTTGATCACCTCTTGCTTGCGCTTCAGGCGCGCCTCGCCTTCGCGGCGCAATTCATCATGGGTCGAGCGGCGGGTCATCATCGTGATCCGTGCGGCTTCAACGGCGGTTTTCAGCGCCTCAACCGTACCACGGGCAGCGTCCAATTCGGCCAAGCCCTGCGCCGCTGATACGGCGTCGCGCAAGGCCATTCGCGCCTCTGTCACTTCGGTCTCGTAGCGCGCGACGGCCAAACGCGCCGCCTCCAGCTTGCCACCCGCGATAGAGCGATCCGCCTCGGCCCGCGACAAAGCGCGATTGGCCTCGGTCACGCGTTGATCTGCTGCACGGCGGGCGTCGCGGGCCATTTGATCGGCGCGCGCCAGATCGGCCAGTCGACGCTGCAGCGCCTCATGCGCCAAACGCGCCCCATCGGCCCGTGCCGCGACATCCTCTAGGTCGCGCTTCAGCTGCACGAGGCGGTTCAACTGCTTCAACCGCGCGGCGGCGGCAGAGGGCGCATCTTCGGCGGCGGCACGAAACCCGTCCCAACGCCACAAGTCCCCCTCGAGACTGACCAAGCGCTGACCGGGGCGCAGGGCCGCTTGCAGCGCGCGCCCTTGATCGCGCGCGACAAGGCCAATCTGCCCGATGCGGCGATGCAAAACTTCTGGCACCGCAACCCATTCGGCCAAAGGCGCAGCCCCTGTAGGCAATCCCGCATCCGCGTCATAGCCCGGCAGCGCCACCCAGCCAGACCGACCATCAGCCCCAATCGCCGGCGCGCGCAGATCATCGGACAATGCCGCCCCCAGCGCCGCCTCGTATCCCGGTTCCACCTGCACCAAATCCAGCACCTGCGAGCCTGCCGAGGCTTCGCGTTCCACCAGTCGCGCCAAAGCTGCAACCTCGGCGCGCAAAGCATTGGCCTCGCCCTCTGCTTCCGAGCGCGCTGCACGGGCTTCAGCTTCGCGGCCTTGCGCATCAGCGCGCGCTTCTTCGGCGGAATCCAGCGCCTCTTCGGTGGCCTCGGCCAGTGCCAAGGCATCTTCTTGTGCGATTTGTGCGGCCTCATAGGCTTCGCCGACATGAGCCTCGAAATCCAATGCTTCGGCGGCGGTCTCTTTGGCGCGCACGGCCTCGGCTTCTGCCTTGGCAACGGTGGTTTGCGTATCGGTCAATAGACGCTGGGCAGATTGGTGCCGGGCGGCAAGGCGCGCCACATCTTCGGTCATCTCGGACATGCCGCCTTCACGATCTGTCAGCTGCGCCCCCGCTTCGCGCGCCGCCTCTGCCGCATCGCGCAGCTTCTCGTCATGGCCTTCAGCGGCGCGTGCAAGCTGCTCTGCCTCCCAGTCCAAGCGGTCAATCGTCTCTTGCGCATCGCGGTTCAGGCCCGCCTCACGCTCCATATCGCGACCAAGCTGTTCGATCCGCGCACGCAGGGTTTCGATCATTTGCACGGCGCGGGCATCTTGGTCGTTCAAGGCATCGCGCTGCACCAACAATCGCTGCAAGATCGCACCCGCAATCGCCTCTTCCTCGCGCGCCGGTGGCAGCCCTTGATCCGCTTTGTCACGCATATCCCCGGCCATGCGCGCGGCGGCTTCCGCCTGCCCTGCTGCAATCAAGCGGTCACGCAGCGCCTTCTCGGCCTCGGCCACGGCCAGATCCGCTTCGCGCCAACGCAGAAACAGCAACATTCCTTCGGCTTGGCGCAAATCCGTACCGATTTCGCGGTAGCGCGCCGCTTGCCGGGCTTGCCGGGCCAAAGCCCCCAATTGGGTTGCCATCGCCTCGAGCACATCATCGACGCGGGCCAGATTGGTTTCCGTTGCCGTCAGGCGCAGCTCGGCCTCGTGACGCCGCTGATACAGGCCGGAAATCCCTGCAGCCTCTTCCAAAATCCGCCGTCGCGCTTTGGGTTTGGCGCTGATCAGCTCGGCAATCTGGCCCTGACGCACCAGTGCCGGGCTATGCGCCCCAGTCGAGGCATCGGCGAACAGCATCTGAATATCACGCGCGCGCACATCCCGTGTATTGGCCTTATAGGCAGAGCCTGCGTCGCGTGTGATCCGGCGCACAATTTCAATCTGGTCAGCCTCGTTGAACCCCGAAGGTGCCAGCCTGTCGTGATTGTCGATCACCAACGCCACTTCGGCGAAATTCCGGGCTGACCGCGAAGAGGTGCCGGCAAAGATCACATCCTCCATGCCGCCGCCACGCATCGCCGTGGGGCGGTTTTCGCCCATCACCCAGCGCAGGGCTTCCAACAGGTTCGACTTGCCGCAGCCATTTGGCCCGACGACACCCGTCAGCCCTTCGTGGATCACCAAATCGGTGGGGTCCACAAAGCTTTTGAAGCCATTCAGCCGGATCCGATTAAAACGCAAAGCAAGTCGCCTGTTGATTCTGTCTGACCTTTTATCGTCCGGCGCATTGCGGCGGCTGTCAACCCAAGCCCCCCAGCATCATGGGGCATCGGCGGGCTTATCCACAACATCTTGGTCATTTCGGACAAGACGACCAAGCCATTCCGTTGGGGATTGGCCTTTCACCCGCAAAAATTCGCGGTTGAAATTCGACTTGGTGTTGAAACCAGAGGCCAACATCGCCTCGGTCACGTTTTCCCCATTCGCCAGCAAGCCGCAGGCATGGTCGATCCGGTAGCCGTTGATCAAGCGCGAGACGTTTTCACCTCGGCCGCGATTGATCGCCGCCGAAAGCCCCTTGGCCGGCACATGCAAACGCCGCGCCAATTGGCCCAGTGTCAGGCTGGGGTCAAGGTAAAGCGGCCGTTCGGCCAACAGCCTGCCCAGTCGCGCGATCAAGGCGGCATCTTCCTCGGGGTTATGGTCACTGACCTCGGCGCGGCTCTCGGCAGCAACAGGCGCACCTGCCAGCGATTGCGAAAGGCCCAAAGCCCCTAAGGACAGCAAGAAAACCGAGCTAAAAACGGCCAGGATCAAAGGTTGCAGATCGCCGTGACCGGTGACTTGTGCCGCCACAATCAGCCCATCCGATACCCCCGAAAGGATAAGCGCGCAGCCAATCATCCGCCAAATCCGCAACGGCACCTCGCCACTGTCCAGACGGGTCAACAGCAGGCTGTCGCGCCCCGTCCGCAACGCGATCAAAAGCGCGCCCCCATAGATCACAAAGATCAGCAAGATGATCTGGTCCAGAAATTGCGGGGCAAACACCACACAAAACGCGGTGAACAGCGGAATTGCAGCGTGCCAAAGGTCGCGGCCTCGGTCGAAGCCGCGCACCGCCACCGCCTGAAACGCGACCCATGCCAATGGCGGCACTACCGCCGCTGTCACGGGTTGCACGCGGCCAAAGATCATCAGGCCGTAATATTGATTAAGCGAAATCACGACGCCCTGCACCGCACAAGACAAGATCAGCGCTTGCACAAGACCCGGGGTTTCGCCGCGAAACCGCGCCTGCAACCACAAGAATCCAAGGATCAACGAGACGATCATGGGCAAAGGTAAAGCGGGCATCAGTCCTCCAAAACGCGGGGCGTGGTTGCGGTCTGATAGTCCCAAAACCGGTTCCGCGCGACCTGAAACCGGAAAAAGGACGCGGCAAACCCGCTGCGTGGCGAAATAGGGTCATCGCACTTCAATGGGAAAGGACACCCACATGACCCGTTTCGCAATCAGCCTTTGCGCCAGCCTTCTGGCCAGCACCGCGACCGCCCAAGACCTGCCAGGTTTTGATCATCTGACCGTCACCGCAGCACATCGTGGGGCCGCGATGCAAGCCTCGATCTGGTACCCGGCGGGCAGCACGACCTACCGCGCGTTGGTCGGGGATAATCCGGTATTTGAGGGCACGCTTGCCATGGTCGGGGCAGCCCTAAAGCCCGGGCATTATCCGTTGGTGATCTTGTCCCACGGGTCGGGTGGCAATGTCGATAACATCAGCTGGCTGGCCAGCGCATTGGCTGCAAAAGGCGCTTTGGTTGTGGGGGTTAACCACCCCGGTTCGACCTCGGGCGACAGCTCGCCCCGGCGGTCGATCTTGCTGCATGAACGCGCCGCTGATGTCAGGGCCCTGTTGGATATGATCTTGGCCGACCCGCTTTTTGGCCCGGCAATTGCGACAGATAAAATCTCGACTTTGGGGTTTTCGCTGGGCGGGGCGACGGTATTGTCACTGGCTGGCGCGCGGTTGGACCGCTCGGCGTATCTGAACTATTGCAACACCGTGGGCAAAGGTATCGCCGGTTGCTTGTTCTTTGCGAAGGGCGGCGTCGATCTGTCGACCCTGCCCGAAGCTTGGGAAAGTGACATGCACGATGCGCGGATCAGCAAGACTGTCGCGGTCGATCCCGCAATGACCTATGCTATCACCCCCGACAGCATCGCGGCGATGCAAGACCCAACCCTACTGATCAGCCTCGGTCTGGACGGCACGCGGTTGGCCGAGATCGAAGTGGGGCCAACGGGCAGTAACCTGGCCGCCACCCTGCCCAAGGCCGACTGGCAAAAGTTTGGCCCTGCCGACCACTTCGCCTTTTTGGCCCTGTGCAAAGAAAACGCCCCGGAATTGCTGAAAGAAGAGGGCGAAGATCCGATTTGCGATGACCCAGCAGGCACGGACCGCGCAGCGATCCACACCCAAATCATTGCGGCTGTGTCGGAATTCTTGTTGCCGTAAAGGGGCTTGACCCATCCTCAAACCAAGCGGACACTTATGGCGGGAAAGGAACCCGCCATGACCCCGTTTCAACCGCAAGAACCCTATGATTGGGCAGCGCTTCTGGCGCTGATGAAGCGGGCATTCGCGGGGATGGAGGGACGGATTGATCCCCCCTCCAGCTTACAGGCCATGACGGCTCGGGATCTGGCGCAACACCCCGGCGAGGTCTGGGTTATGGGCGATCCGCCCCATGCCTGCATGCTGCTTTCACCGCGACCGCATGCGCTTTATCTTGGCAAGCTTTCGGTCGATCCGCCGTATCAACGAAAGGGCATTGCCCATACCCTGATTGCCCTGGCCGAGGCCCGCGCCTGCGCGCTTGGCCTGCCCGCGTTGGAGCTGGAATCGCGCATCGAGTTGGTGGAAAATCACGCCATTTTCTATGCGATTGGCTTCAAACAAACCGGTGCAAGGGCGCATCCCGGCTTTGACAACCCGACCGCTTTGACCTTTACCAAATCCCTTTAACAGCCCAGCGCCACGAGGGGAGGGCCATCCCGCAGATACGCGCGCACGGCAAAGCATTGCCTCTACCCCCCAACCCTGCAAGGCGTTAGCCTGCTGCCAACCCATGTGACAAGAGGCTGAAATGATCCCCGCATTGCTCGCCCTTCTTTTGTGCCAACTGACCGGCGAGGCTTTGGCCCGCGCGCTGGCCTTGCCACTGCCCGGCCCCGTGTTGGGCCTGCTGCTGTTGCTTGCAGGGTTCGCCCTTTTCCCAAAACTGGTCGATATTGTCCGACCTTTGGCGCAGGGCTTGTTGGGGCATCTTTCATTGCTGTTCATCCCCGCAGGCGTCGGCGTTGTTGGACATCTGGACAGTTTGGGGGGCCAAGGCCTGCCGGTTCTTTTGGCGCTGCTCGTCTCGACCCCGCTCGCCATCGCGGTTGGCGCGCTGGTTTTTGTCGCAGTGGCCCGTCTGACCGGATCTGCGCCGGGGCCTGACCAAAATGACTGATTTCACCGATATCTGGAGCTATCTGTCGCGGGGCCCTTTGCTGTGGCTTAGCGCCACCTTGCTGGCCTATGCCATTGGCAACGCCGCTTTTCGCGCAGCCGGGCACAAGCCCATTGTCAACCCGGTGCTGATTGCCGTTGTCTTGTTGGCGGGGTTGCTTGCCGCCTCTGGCACCAGCTACGCCACCTATTTCGAGGGGGCGCAGTTTGTGCATTTTCTGCTGGGCCCCGCAACCGTCGCACTGGCTTTCCCGCTTTGGCAGGCCCGCAGCCATGTGCGAAAGGCGGCGTTACCTGTGATCGCGGGGTTGCTGGCCGGGTCTGTCACGGCTGTCGTCTCGGCCTTGGCAATTGCCAAAGCTTTTGGGGTTTCGACAGAGATGATGACCTCGCTCGCGCCAAAATCCGCGACGGCCCCGGTGGCAATAGGCATCGCGGAAGCGATGGGCGGCTCGCCTACCTTAACGGCAGTTCTGGTGCTGCTGACGGGTGTGACCGGCGCGATCGTGGCCACGCCCTTGCTTGACCTGATGCGGATCAAGGATTGGCGGGCGCGCGGCCTTGCCGTTGGCACAGCGGCACATGGCATCGGAACAGCACGCGCCTTGCAGGTTAACCCGACCGCTGGGGCCTTTGCCGGGCTTGGCATGGGGCTGAATGCGGTGCTGACGGCGTTTATCGCGCCTTGGTTGCTGCATCTGTTCCTATAGCTGTGGCGCGCGCCTTTGCCGACCCCACAGGGGCCGGTGATGATCAGGTTGCGCTTATCTGTGATCCACTTGCCGGTGAGCAGGCTTTGGAACAGCGCCTTGTCGAGGCCGCGCCGCGCGCGGTAATCGACATCTTCCGGGCAAGCGCCCACATGGCGCTGCCTGGCCGAGCGCATCCGGGCCTCGAAGCGCTTGGTCTCACGGCTGGCGACCTCACGGTCAACCAGCAGGCCAAGCCATTCAGCGTGGCTGAGATCTGCAGCAGCGTCCTGTGCCTGCAGTTCGCCGACAATAAGTTGACTGAGTTGGGCGAATGGGACGAGGCAATGCTGTGTGACGAGATCGCAGGGCTCTTGGCCGAGGATTTTGACTTGTCCTTGCTCGGGATCACCGACGACGACTTGGACGCCCTGCAGCGCGACCCGGATCAGCTTGAAGGCGGTGCCGTCGAGGGCGAGGACGACATTCCCGATGCGCCGGTCACGCCGGTATCGGTTGCGGGCGACCTTTGGCAGCTCGGATCACACCGGTTGATCTGCGGCGACAGCACGTCTGCCGATGTGGTCGGCCGACTTCTTGGCGATGTTTGCCCGCTGCTGATGGGCACAGATCCACCCTACGGCGTGGAATACGATCCGTCTTGGCGTAATCAGGCAGGTGTCGCCAAGACCAAACGCACAGGCAAGGTGCTGAATGATGACCGTGCCGACTGGCGCGAGGCGTGGGCGCTGTTTCCGGGCGACGTCGCCTGCGTCTGGCATGGCGCGCTGCATTCCTCGACCGTGGCCGAAAGCCTGGTCGCAGCTGGTTTCGCCGTCCGGTCGCAGATCATCTGGGCCAAGGATCGCCTTGTTCTCAGCCGTGGGGATTACCACTGGCAGCATTAACCCTGCTGGTATGCCGCCAAGAAGACCGGCAAGGGCCACTGGGCGGGCGACCGCAAGCAGACGACGCTGTGGCAAATCTCCGGCAAGGACCAGGACGCTGCCACTGTCCATGGCACCCAGAAGCCGGTCGAATGCATGCGCCGCCCAATCCTGAACAACTCAAGCCCCGGCCAGGCAGTGTTTGAACCGTTCATAGGGTCTGGCACCGCGCTGATCGCGGCTGAAATGACCGGGCGCGCCTGCTTCGGGATCGAATTGAACCCGGCCTATGTCGATGTCGCCATCGAGCGTTGGCAGCAGTTCACCGGCGCCAACGCCGTCTTGGCCGATACCGGCGACACGTTTGAAGAGCTGAAGGTCAAGAGGCTGGCGGCATGAACGCCGACCAGCTGGCATGATCGGGGAGTAATGGCGGCCGTGCGGGGTGATCTTAACTGGTCGACGTTCACAGCCGAACGTCTGCTTCCTAACTGCTTATGTGACGCAAATGCAATGTTGCAGGCGCTCAACGGCGAGCTAAGACTTCTGCCAATACATCGAACACCAGCCGTATTTTGGGGCTGGTATGAATTTCACGGTGGGTTGGAATGCCCCCACTGAAGTGGTCCACCAATTGGGATATGATTGTCCCGTTTTTAGGAGGACTAAACGAT
>JBLIGH010000008.1:0-21265 GCA_047636855.1 Pseudorhodobacter sp. | reverse complement strand
CAAAACCAAGGGTGATGAGAAACGTTTTCATTTGCGTCACTTTCTTCGTTAAGGCGTGGCACCATGCCATCGCTTGACCAAAGAGGTAATGAGGTCTGGAATATAATTCTACAATGCTTGCAAAGCGGCGAATTTTGAGCGTTAAATTGCTTTATTGGTTCGAAAAATGGAAATATTTCCCGCCTACTGCGATATTTGATCCTTTTCCCGCCGATGCGAAATGGTCAAAATGACGGGTTTCTGCCGGGTCGCGACTGTTTCCCTGCCATTAACGATCCTCGGTATTACCCCGGACTAGACGCGCCACCGCCGCTATCTTGCCTGATTTCAGGATCAATAAGGGTTCATGACCTGCACTTACCGCATGGGGAAAACAATGGACCGACTAACCGAAATGGAAGCTTTCGCCACTGTGGTGGACCAAGGAGGCTTTACGGATGCTGCAAGAAAGATGGGGATCTCCAAATCTGCTGTCTCAAAACATGTGTCAGCGCTGGAAGCGCGCCTTGGCGCGCGGTTGCTAAACCGCACCACGCGGCGTGTCAGCCCGACCGAAATTGGCCTTGCCTATTATGACCGCGCCCGCCGCGTTTTGAATGATGCAGGCGAAGCCGATGCGCTTGTCACATCGATGCAATCCGCACCGTCTGGCTTGCTGCGTATTTCTGTTGCGACGGATTTTGGGGTGAATTTGCTGTCGCCCATTCTGGGGGATTTCTTGCTGGAATACCCGGATATCACCGTGAACATGGTGCTGAATAACCGGTTTGTAGAGCTGATATCGGAAGGCTTCGATATGGCCGTGCGAATCGGGGATCTGGAAGACAGCTCTTTGCGCGCCCGCAAACTGACCGAGACATCAAAGCGGATGGTCGCTGCGCCCAGTTATTTCCAGAAGTTCGGGCGGCCGATGAAAATCGACGATCTGAACGAACACAAGCTTTTGCATTATTCCAATCAGGCCAATGGCAACGTTTGGAAGATCCCGTCACCTTCGGGTGAAAAGCGTCAGGTTCGCACGGCGGGCTGGTTGACGGTGAATGACGGACAATCCTTGCTGAATGCGGCCATCTCTGGCCTCGGCATCGCCTATCTTCCGTCCTTCTTGTTCGCCGATGCGCTGAAGTCGGGTCTGGTTGAAGAGGCTATTCCGGGATTGCCACTCGAAACGCTGGGAGTCTACGCGGTTTATCCGCCGGGGCGCTTTACACAGCCGAAAGTGCGGGCCTTCATCGACTTTCTGGCAAGGCGCTATTCCGACAAGGGACCTGATACTTGGTAAGTATCTGACGCGACGAAAATTCAGCGGGTCGAGGTCAATATGGCTTCGACCCGTCTGTTATTGGTGCGACCCTCTTCGGTTAGATTGGTATCGCGCGGTGACAGATAGCCTACGCCTTGCGCCTCGATCTGGCTGGCAGGAATGCCGTAAGCCTCGATCAGGCGCACACGGACAGACGCGGCGCGGCGTCTGGAGATCGCAATATTCGCATCCAAACTGCCCGAAGCATCGGTATGCCCCACCAAGGCAATCGTCTTGTCCGGGTTGGTCTGAAGCCAATCCGCCAACGCAGCCAATGAGTCGTAGCGCCCTTCGGTCAGATCGGCAGCACCCGTGGCAAATTGCAGCCCCTCCAAAACAACAGCGCCTCCAATCACCAAGCCATCGGTCAACGGGCTGATGGTGGTTTGCTGCAACGGGTTCGTGGCCGTCGACAGGGTTACGGCTGCATTTGGAATGCCAAGGGCAGGGGCATCTGCGGTCGTGCTGGCGATCACCAGATCCGGCTTGCCCGATTGCAGCGCCAAGATCTGGTCTTGCCGTGCTGAAACATGGGTCATTTGCACAAAACCAGCACTGGCCGAACGGCTTATGATCAACCCAATGACATCGGGTCCGTTTGGCCCGACACGTTCTGCGGACAGAAAGCGAAAGTCACCAAGGTCGACATGCATTTCGGGTTCTGGCAGCACCTCGGCATCGTATCGGAAGTCAAACCCGCCACAGCCATTGGTTTCACACTCAAATAGCACCGAATAACCGGCCTCGCGCAGCTGATTCCGAAGCGGTATCAGAATTTCGAGCGAGGTCAGGCCCGGTGTCTCCAACCGCCAAGCGGCCGTTTGGGTGCTTCCTTCGACCAGCCGCTTTGGGGTGACGCCTGCCTGCCAAGGGCCAATCGGCAATCCGTAACTCGCCAGTGTCGCAGGGCCAGAGGCGGTTGCGGTGACAGGACCGTTGAAATCCAAACTCAGGGCAAAGCTTTGCCCCGCCATCAAAAAGACCAATGACAGACCGGTCGCGATCCGGGGAATTGCACAAGTAGATAAAGCACGCAGCAAGGGCGCGAATGGTGTCATAGTCACTGCTCCGGCCTTGGATTTTGTTTTTTCCGGTAGTGATACTGTCCCACAACTTCCATTCCGAGGGAAGCATAGAGCTTGCGCGCCGCTTCGTTCGCCTCGGTGACCACCACGGAAAAGGTCGTTGCGCCCTGAATTTGGGCCCAAACTGCGGCAGCCCGCAAGATGTTGTTGGCGGAACTTTGCCGACGCAGGCTGGGTGTGACCTCTAGCGCATGCAACATTGCCAAATCGCCGGCGCAAGCGACAAAAGCCACGCCAGAGGCGCGGTCATTGATGCGGCCCAGAATTGCGGTTTTTGCACCCTTTACCCGATGCATAACGGCCTGCCTGCCCGGGCCAATGCCGGCCTCGGCCCAAAGGGCTTCGGCAATCGCCAAAGGTGGCCACATCGGAAAGGCGGCCATCGGGTTGGGGGCGGGATGCGCCAATGCACCCGTTGCGACCGCATAGGCGACGACAGGATCGTGGCGCAGATAGTCGCGCTGGGCCAGCATCAAATCAAGGGCGGCATCTTGCTTGCGGATCAGGAATAACGAAGGTTGACCAAGCGCTGCCTGTGCTGCTTCGGCGACCGCGATATCGCCCGCAGTCACAGGCGCCTCAGCCGTTGCAGCAGAGACGCGCTGCCCCCCGCCTTGCCCTTCGCGCACCAACCAAGGGCCCGCGCGGTGCAGGCGGGCAGCAGGCCACGAGGTCTCGATCAAGGTGGAAAGCTGGTCCGGTGTCATGTGTCGAAAAGGACCGCAAGCCGCGCCATGGCAGCGTCAATCTGCGTAAGATCGGTCCCGCGCACCACCAAATTTGTGCCAAAAACCCCGTTTTGCGTGAAAGGATACGACCCCATTGCAAGATCGGGAAACTCCACCGCGAGGGCGGCAAAGGGGGTGGCGACATCGCCTTCGCCACGGTCAACGCGCAAGGACTGCGACAAAAGCGGCGCGCCACCTGTCAGGGTCGGCAAGACCGAGGCGACCATCGCCTGAAACACCGAGGGAACGCCCGCCATGACATGCACATTTCCCAAGGTAAATCCGGGGGCAATGGAAACCGGGTTCTCGATCAGAATCGCGCCATCCGGTATCCGCGCCATGCGTTGGCGCGCGTCATTGAATTCCTTGCCGGTGCTTTCGTAATACGTACCCAACAGCGCCATCGCATCGGCACGGTGGCTGATGTTGACCCCAAATGCCGCCGCAATCGCATCGGCCGTGATGTCATCATGGGTTGGGCCAATACCACCCGAGGTGAAAACACTGTCGTAGGCAGCGCGCAAGGCATTCACAGCGGCAACAATGGCGGGTTGCGTGTCAGACACCACACGCACCTCGCACAGATCGATGCCATGTTGTGTAAGCTCGCGGGCCAAAAAATGCGTATTGGTATCGCGGGTCCGGCCCGAGAGGATCTCGTCGCCGATCACCAGCATGGCGGCAGTTGGGTTGGACATGCATAGGCCTTTCACGAATGTTTGCCCTTATAGCTATAGGGCGAGGAAAGTCGCTGTTCAAATGGCATATCTGCAAGGTCTGGCCATTTTCGCCTAGCTTTACTATTTAGGGGTAAATGCACGAATGCGAGGCCAGATCATTGGACGATACGCGCGGTAGAATTACAAAGGACGGCATTCGCATCTATGAGGACGCGGATTTTGCAGGGATGCGGGCCGCAGGCCGTGTCGCGGCCGAGATTTTGGACATGGTCGGGCCGTTGGTTGTACCGGGCGTGACCACGGCGGCGCTGGATGATTTCATCACCGCAGAGACGAAGCGGCGGGATGTGACCTCGGCCACGATTGGTTATAAGGGGTATCAGCATGCTTCCTGCATTTCGGTTAACCATGTGGTTTGTCACGGAATTCCGGGGGCAAAGATCATCAATCACGGCGATATTCTGAATATCGATGTGACCGTGATCGTCGATGGATGGTTCGGCGATACCAGCCGGATGTATGTTGCTGGCGGGATGTCACGCAAGGCCGCACGGTTGGTTGAAGTGACGCATGATGCGCTGATGAAAGGTATCGAGGCGGCCAAGCCGGGCAATACCTTCGGCGATATTGGCTTTGCCATTCAGAGCTTTGTCGAGGCGCAGCGCATGTCCGTGGTGCGCGATTTTTGTGGTCACGGTTTGGGGCGCGTGTTTCATGCCCCGCCAAATGTGCTGCATTATGGTCGTGCAGGGGCTGGTGCCGTGTTGGAAGAAGGCATGTTTTTCACGATAGAGCCGATGGTCAATCTGGGGCGCCCGGAAACCAAAGTGCTACCAGATGATTGGACCGCCGTGACCCGCGACAAAAGTCTGAGCGCGCAATACGAACATTCTATCGGCGTGACAGCGACTGGGGCAGAGATTTTCACCTTGTCACCCGCAGGACTTTTCCGCGCCGCCTTTGCCTGAGGGCGGATTAAGGGGGGCAGAATGCCCCCATGCCTTGCAGGCTTCCCTTTTGGATATTTTGACCGAAAAGAAGGCGTGGGGTGTTGGATCGCTCAGGATTGGTTAAGACGCCGGTTGGCTTTGGCTATGATCAAAGCCCGATCAAGGCGGGCAAGTCCGCCAAGCGGTGAATAACACTGGCCCCGGTCGCGGCCAGAAGATGGCCATCGTCGTGTTCCGCAAGCCCAAAGCAGGGAATATTAGCGCGGGCGGCGGCGGTGCAGCCCACCGGGCTGTCATCGACCACAGCGCAGTTTTCGGGTGCAACGCCAAGCGCTGCTGCGGCGTGCAGCCAGAGGCCGGGATCGGGCTTTGGGCAGCCAAGTGTTTGGCCAGAGTAAAGATGCGGGTGCAGCCGCGCCATGATTTCGGGGTGTTGGCCCAAAGTGATTTGCATCTTTTGATCAGAGCCGTTGGAGCCCACCGCATAGCGAATGCCCGCAGCGTCGAGCCGGTCGAGCAGCGCTGCCACGCCATGGATCAGCTCGGTGCCTTGACGCAGGCGCGCATAAAGCCGGTGGTAGAAATCATCGATCCAATCATCCGGCAGGGTTGCCCCTAGTTGGCGTGCGGTCGCGAATAGCCCTTTGATCGTACCGCCCAGAAACAAATGCTCGGCCTTTGCGCGGGTCAGCGGCAGGCCGTGGGCTGCCAGTTCGGTGATCAGCATCTGCATCGTGGCGGTCTCGCTATCGACCAAGACGCCGTCACAATCGAATAGAATGGCACGTGGGGTCATGCGGGGGCCCTTACTATGGTGATCAAGGTATCGCCGTATTTGCGCTGATCGAGCGGGGCGAAGCCTGCGGGGGGGATTGGCGTGGTGCTTTCTTCCCAGACGATAACCGCGCCGGGGGCCACCCAATTGCCGCGCAGGGCTGCGGTCATGGCGGCCTCGCCCAGCGATTTTCCGTAGGGTGGGTCGAGGAAAATCAGCGTGTAAGGCGCGCCGGGGTTTGACCCAAGGCCGGTGGCGTTCTGGCGCAGAATTTGGACGGGCACGGCGCGCGTAATCTCGAGATTGCGTTTGATCAGGGCCTGGGCTGCTTTGCCATCATCGACGAAAGTGACATGCGCCGCGCCGCGCGACAAAGCCTCTAGCCCCAAAGCGCCGGTGCCTGCAAACAGATCCAGCACGCGCGCGCCGAAAACGGGATTCGGGCCGCCATCCAAACGACCGTTGATCAGCAGGTTAAAGATAGCTTCGCGCACCCGATCCGAGGTGGGGCGCAGATGGGCTTGGGCGTCACCTGTCCCAACCGGGGCAAGATGTGTGCCGCGAAACTGACCGCCGATAATGCGCATCAGGCGAGCAAGCTTTTGAGGTCTGTTGCCGCATCGGCCACTTGTTTCGGATCTGGGGACAGCCCTGCGGCCAGAAGCCTTTTGGCAACCATGAAGGCGCGCGGATCATTCATCGCATCGACGGCCAGCAGGTCTGCACCGCGGTAGTACCAAAACGATACTGCGTTTTCAGACTGGCGCGTGACGATATGGTCATAGCCAGTATTCAGCCCTGCGATTTGCAGCTTGGTGTCAAATTGATCCGACCAGAACCAGGGTTGCGGCAGGTAGGCCTTGCCCGCGCCCAGAATATTCATCGCCACGCATTCTGCCTGATCGATGGCGTTTTGCACCGATTCCAGCCGCAAACGCCCGCCCTGCCAAGGGAAAGACGCGCAATCGCCCGCAGCCCAAACATGTGGCGCAGAGGTGCGACCTTCGGCGTCCGTCTTGATCCCGTTGTTCAGTGTCAGGCCAGCGGCCTCGGCCAAGGCGGTGTTCGGGGCAATGCCGACCCCGACAATGACGAAATCGGCCAGGATCTGGCGGCCATCGCTAAGCCGGGCGGCTGTGACATGAGCCTCGCCGATCAGGCGGTCCAGCCCGGTGGCTTCAAGGATCTTGACACCGTGCGCCAAATGAAGCGCCCGAAAATGGTCCGAGGTCTCGGGGGCAGCCACACGCTGCAAGATGCGCGGCGCCATTTCCAGCACGGTCACGTCAAGGCCCAGTTTGGCCGCGACGGCAGCCCCCTCTAGCCCGATATAGCCGCCGCCGACAATCACCACCCGCGCACCCGGTTGGAAATAGGGCTGCATTGCATCGACATCCGCGAGGTCGCGCAGGGTGAAAACGCCGGGCAGCGTACCCCCAATCGCGGCGGGCAGGCGGTGCGGGGCAGAGCCGGTGGTTAGCACAAGCTCGTCATAGTGCAGAACCTCGGTGCCCAGATGCAGCTGACGGTTGGCAGTGTCGATCGCGGTGACTTCGACCCCCAAACGCAGCGCGATGGCGTTGTCAGCATAATAGCTTTCCGGGCGCAGAAACAGGCGTTCGGCGGGCATCTGCCCCATCAGATAAGCCTTGGACAAAGGCGGGCGTTGATAGGGCGGGGCGGTTTCGGCCCCAATCAGGGTGATCGGCCCTTCATGGCCACCCGACCGAAGCTTGGCCACCAAAGAAGAGCCTGCCTGCCCCGAGCCAATTGCCACAATATGCGTCATTCGCCTGCCCCTTCCATCGAGCTTGTCCAGAAAAATGCGAAATGGCACTGGCCCGAAACTCCGTTGGAACCTATATCCTGACAAGAGCAAACGTAAAGCATGAGGGACACAACTATGACAATTTCTGTAGGTGATAAGCTGCCAGACGCAACTCTGGTTAAGATGGGTGCCAATGGACCAGAGGAGTTTAGTGTCGAAAGCCTGACCAAAGGCCGCAAAGTCGTGATCTTTGCCGTTCCGGGCGCGTTCACGCCGACCTGCCATTCGGCGCATGTGCCAA
Organism: Pseudorhodobacter sp.; assembly: GCA_047636855.1. Lineage (GTDB taxonomy): Bacteria > Pseudomonadota > Alphaproteobacteria > Rhodobacterales > Rhodobacteraceae > Pseudorhodobacter. Next base: position 13,675 of record JBLIGH010000008.1, on the reverse strand, counting down.
GCTTTATCCGCACCAAAGACGGGTTTGCGGCAAAAGGCGTGGACGAAATTATCTGCATTTCCGTCAATGATGCCTTCGTGATGAAAACCTGGGGTGAAGCCACGGGGGCGACCGAGGCCGGGCTGACCCTGCTTGCCGATGGCACCAGCGCGTTCACCGAAGCGATGGGTATGCGTTTTGATGCGCCGCCAGTTGGGCTTATGGCCCGCTCGAAGCGCTATGCGCTTTACGCCGAAGATGGTGTGGTCAAGGTGTTCCATCCCGAAGAAAACTCAGGCACTTGCGAGATTTCCGGTGGCGAGGCGCTGTTGGCCGCGATCTGACGACGGCGCCCTTTGGCGGGTTCCTGCGGCACGATAGGCGCACCCCTCGCATGCTTCATGCGAGGGGGTTTCATTTCCGACCCTGCCAGCCTATAGCGTTTGCGCGGGATGACCCCGCGAAAACGTGAATTGCAGGAACCTGATGCGAACGATCACAACAACGACCGAGCTTGCGGAATTTTGTGAAGCCGCCAAAACGCAACCCTACGTCACGATTGATACGGAGTTCCTGCGCGAACGTACCTATTGGTCCAAACTCTGCCTGATCCAGATGGCCCTGCCCGGGACAGATGGCGATGCCGTGCTTGTCGACCCGATCATCGGCGAGGATATGTCGCTGGAGCCGCTGTACGATCTGTTCCGCCACGAGGCGACGGTCAAAGTGTTTCACGCCGCCCGGCAGGATCTTGAGATTTTCTTTGTCGAGGGCAATTCCTTTCCAAAACCGCTTTTTGACACGCAGGTCGCAGCGATGGTTTGCGGTTTTGGCGAACAGGTCGGTTATGAAACGCTGGTCAAAAAGATTGCCCATCACCCGTTGGACAAAACCTCGCGATTTACCGATTGGTCGCGCCGCCCGCTAAGCGAGGCGCAGCAGGTTTACGCGCTGGCCGATGTAACGCATTTGCGCGTGATTTACGAAAGCCTTGCCGAACAGATCGCCAAAAGTGGTCGCCAAAGCTGGGTGGAAGAAGAGCTTTCAGTCCTGACCGATCCGGCCACCTATACGGTACATCCCGAAGAGGCTTGGCTGCGCATCAAGACCCGCACAAATTCGGGCCGTTTCTTGGCAATCGTCAAAGAACTTGCGCGTTTTCGCGAAACCCATGCGCAGGCTCATAACGTCCCGCGCAGCCGGGTTATCAAGGATGACGCGCTGCTAGAGCTTGCCTCGACCAAGCCCTCCAATGTCGAAGAACTGGGCCGCTCGCGTCTGCTTTTGCGCGAAGCCCGCCGGGGTGATATTGCCGAAGGGCTGCTAGCCGCCGTAAAGGCCGGGCTAGAGATGAAGTCCGAAGATGCGCCCAAGCCTGATACCAGTCGCGACCAGATGCAGGTTAATCCGGCCTTGGCAGACCTGTTGCGGGTGCTGTTGAAGGCTAAATCCGAGGATCTGGGGGTTGCGTCAAAACTGATCGCGTCTGCCGCCGAGCTGGATCAGATTGCAGCCGGGCAGCGTAAGGTTCCGGCCTTGAACGGGTGGCGCAAAGAGGCCTTTGGCGATGATGCCTTGCGCCTGTGCCGGGGCGAGATTGCCCTTTCGGCAAAAGGCACCAGCGTCAAGGTTGTAACGCTTTAAGCGCCTGCCAAAGTGTCCAGCTTGGTCGCCAGTTTCACGTCCAAATCGGACAGGCCATCAACGTCATGCGTTGTCAGCGTGATGTTGACGGTCTTGTAAACATTCGACCATTCGGGATGGTGGTTCCATTTTTCCGCCCATAACGCGGCGCGCGTCATAAAGCCAAACGCCTCGATGAAATTGCGGAAAACGAATGTTTTGCTGATAGCGTCGCGGCTGGAATCTTGCGCCCAGCCATTTGCAAATAACGGTTCTAGCACGTGTCGATCGGTGAGTTTTATGCCGGGCATTGTCAGTCCTTTTTCATCAAAGCATTACGGGCAGCGAAGCCTGCTAGCCCGATTGCGTGTTCAAAATTGCCATCGCCAATGCGCCCTTTATGCTGGGGTGCGCCCGCAAAACCAAGGGCGTGGTGTAAGAAATCGGCATTGGGGCCTCGTCGGCGTTAATCTTCGGAATGCGTTTTGCGAAATGGACCGTAGCGGGTGATGATCTCGATGTCTTCTGAAACGGCCGCCCGCTCTGCCTCCAGATATTGTGCGACGGCTTTTGCGAAGCCTTCATCCGCGATCCAATGCAGGGAATGCACCGGAACCGGAAGGTAGCCGCGCGCCAATTTGTGTTCGCCTTGCGCACCTGCCTCGACCCGCTTCAACCCATTGGCAATCGCCCAGTCAATCGCGCGGTAATAGCAAAGTTCGAAATGCAGGCAAGGATGGTCCTCGGTGCAGCCCCAGTAGCGGCCAAAAAGCGTCTCGCGTCCGATGAAGTTAAGCGCGCCCGCAATGGGTTCGCCTTCGCGAAAGGCAAGGACCAGCAAAATGTCGCCGCGCATCGTGTCGTGGAACGCGTCAAAGGCTGCGCGGGTCAGATAGGGCGTGCCCCATTTGCGCGCGCCGGTGTTTTGGTAAAACTCCCAAAAAGCATCCCAATGCGCGGGCAAAATCGCATCGCCTGTCAGGCATTGCACGTCGATCCCAGGGGCATTGGCAGTTTGGCGCTCTTTGCGGATCGCCTTGCGTTTGCGCGACGAGAGTTGGCCAGTGAAATCCTCAAAGCTGTCGTAGCCGTTGTTTTCCCAATGATATTGCTGGGTCACACGGTGCATCAGTCCCATTTTCACACCTGCGATTGCCTCGGACTCGGTGCAAAAGGTGATGTGGAGCGAGGACAGCTGGTTTTGCTCGGCCACTTGCAGGGCAGCGGCGATCAGTGCGGCCCGACCTTCTTCCTCGGCCCCGGGGGCGGTCAAAAAGCGGCGACCTGTGGCGGGGGTGAAAGGCACCGCGATTTGCAGCTTGGGGTAATAGCTGCCGCCTGCGCGTTCAAACGCCTGCGCCCAATTGTGATCGAAGATATATTCGCCCTGACTATGGGATTTGGCAAACATCGGGCTTGCGGCAAGCAAAACGCCATCTTTGCGCGCCAGCAAAGGCCTTGGTTGCCAACCACTGCGCGCCCCGGTCGAGCGCGAAACCTCGAGCGCGGTCAAAAAACGGTGCGTTGTGAAAGGGTCAAGGGGTCGGCCGCCGTCGCTGGCTTCAGGGCAGGCCAGCGCATCCCATTCCAAGGCTGGAATATCAGAGATTGCAGTGTGAAGTGTTATTTCGATCGCGGATTCTGTCATGGAGCCTTTTCGCTTTATGGACCGAGAAGGGGCAGTCTGCCCCTTACGGATCTGCGGGGCAAATCCTACCCGCGTGGATATTATTTCCGAAAAGAACGGTCTCGCAAATAAACTGGGTCAGCGTGGCCTCGGGTCAAGTCAGAAGAGCGGCGTGATATCCTTCGAAGGTGATGTTATGGGCGAATTTGCGGGCGTTGGCTTCTGCTTGGGCGCTTTTGATCGTCCAACACAGAATCGTGGCACCGTAAGAGCGCAGCTCTGCAATGCGCAGACGGGTCAGATCTTCCGCCTCGTGTGACACGAAACTGGCGCCGAGGCGGTCATAGTCCGGGATGTCCCGCAAAACGGCGCAGGTCTGGGCCGGTAAAGGTACCCAATCGTCGGCAAGGTAAGCCGAGGTTGTCAGGCCGCGTGGAATATCCGGGGCATATTGTGCGAAACGGGCGATGGCATGCGGGTTGAAAGACATCACAGCGACAGGCCCACCGTAGCCTGCAAGCGCTGTGGCGGTTGCTTGCTCTAGCCTTCCATCCGTTTCAGACATTGCGTTGGTTTGATCTTTGATCTCGATTAAAAGCGGAACCCGGCCTGCGACGAGGGCCAGGACCGCTGACAGCGTTGGAATTGTGTCATTGCCACCGGTCACCGCAATTTGGTTAAGTTTTGATGCGCTTCGCGCATTGATTGGCCCAGTTTCGGCCGTCAGCCGGTCCAGCACTTCATCATGGAAAACCATAGCCTGCTCGTCGGCAGAGATTTGCACGTCAAGTTCGATCCCATAGCCCGCCGCGATTGCAGCAGCAAAAGCGGCGGGGGTGTTTTCGACTACGCCAGCGGCAAGATCATGCAAGCCGCGATGCGCGAAGGGTACGGTGCGGAAGACCATGGGCAGAGGCGGGGACATCGGGAACTTTCGCAAAATTAAAGTGCAGGTCGTTCTTGCGTCTAGGTGGCGATCTCAAAAATCCCGTCGATTTCGACGGCAACGCCAAATGGCAATGAAGCCGCAGAGACGGCGGAACGCGCGTGACGGCCCGCATCGCCCAATGCCTCGACCAAGAAGTCAGATGCGCCGTTGATGACCTTGGGTTGATCGGTGAACTCTACTGTGGAATTCACAAAACCAGTCAGTTTCACCACGCGCACCAAGCGCGACAAATCACCATCACAGGCATTGCGCAATTGCGCCAACAGACTGATAGCGCAGCGTTTGGCGGCATAGGCCCCCTGTTCGGCACTGACATCCGCACCGAGTTTGCCTTTGATCAGGCCCGAGTCGTCTTGTGCGATCTGCCCGGAAATATGCACCAGATTTCCGGAAATCACGAACGGCACGTAATTGGCTGCGGGGGCTGGGGCGGCGGGCAGGATGACGCCGAGTTCAGCAAGGCGGGCTTCAATAGTCATGGGGATCTCCGATTATTTCCCCGGCAAGCTAGCGGGCAGTGGCCGGACCCGCAAGAAGCGCTTTCGCCCGCGTTCAGCTTTCACGAAAGGCGCGGGCAAAATAATCCGTGAACGGCTTGATGAGATAGGCCAGCGGCGTGCGGGCATCTGTGCGAATAAACGCCTCGACCGGCATGCCCGGAATCAGGGTCAGCCCCGTCAATTTTTCCATTTCACCCGGATCGGGCAAAATCTCGGCGCGGTAAAACGGGGTGCCACTGTTCGGGTCTGTCAGGGCATCGGCGGAAACAACCGCAATATGGGCCAAAATCTCGGGCGTGGTGCGCCCCGAAAAGGAAGAGAAGACAAGCTTCACCTCTTGGCCGATGCGAACCTGGTCGATGTGAATGGGTGGGACTTGCGCCGCGATGACCAAGGGGCGGTCTTGCGGGATCAGGTAAAGGACGGGATCGGCGGCGCGCAGCACGGCGCGGGGCGTGGTGACTTGCAGGCCTAACACAATCCCCGATACCGGTGCCACGACGTCGAGCCGGGCGATACGTTCGGTCAAAGCACGGCGGCGCTCGGCCAATTCCAGTTCTTGGTAGCCGATATCCCGCAGCTTGGTATTTGCTTCTTCCCGCCGGCCTGCCGCGAGGCGCAGTGCTTCGGTCTCCAGTTCGGTTATCCGCCCTTCAGCCTGCGCCCGGGACGACAGCAATTCGCCGACCTGACCCCGCAGCCGCGCATCTTCACGTTGCAGGCCCAGCACCCGGCTGGCCTGCGCCAGACCTTTATCCAACAGCCCTTGCTGGGCGGTCATTTCTTGCCCGATCAGGCCCAACTGGGTTGTCAGGGCCAAAGATTGCGCATCGACGCCTTCGATTTGACTGAGGATCTGGCTACGGCGTTCCCCCAGCAATTCGACCTGTCGCGCCATTGTGTCGCGGCGCGCATCGAACAGCGACTGCTGACCCTTCACCAACGCCGCGATTTCGGGCCTGACCTTGACGGCAGCTTCCAACTCGGGGGGAAAGATCAGGGCATCACGGTCGTCGCGCTCGGCTTCCAACCGACCCCGGCGGGCAAAAATCTCAAATAACTGGCCTTCGACAATGGTGAATTCGGTTCCAAGCGCTGAACCATCAAGCCGCAGCAACAGATCACCCGCCGCTACGGTGTCACCATCTGCGACATGAATCGACCGAACAATGCCGCCATCCAAATGCTGCACAATCTGGCGATTCTGCTCGACCTCGATCCGGCCTGAGGCAACTATGGCGCCGGTGATCGTTGTGCTGACCGACCAAAAGCCAAAGCCACCAATCAAAATGAGAAGCGTCAGCATCCCTATCAGGATCGGGCGGCGTGCTGACCACGGGTTACCGGCGGTCACGATACGCTTCCAATTCTGGATTTTCCGGCGATTTCGGTGTGATTCTTGACCATTTCGCCCAGCACCTGATCGCGGGGGCCAAAAGCCCGGCGGGTGCCGTCTTCGAGGACAAGCAGCAAGTCGCATTCTTGTATGGCAGCCGGGCGATGCGCCATGATCAGCACGGAACCGCCGGCGGCCTTCATGCTGCGGATGGCTGCATTCAGCGCCACAGACCCGTCATTGTCCAAGTTGGAGTTAGGCTCGTCCAAGACCAGCAGAACCGGGTTTCCATACAGGGCGCGGGCCAGACCGATGCGTTGAATTTGCCCGCCGGAAAGCCTGCCTCCGAGGGTTGAGACGCGGGTGTCATAACCATCGGGCAGGCGTAAAATCATGTCATGTGCAGCAGCACGCCGCGCGGCGTCCACAATCAGCACGTCATCGCGGTCCTCGGACAGGCGGGCGATGTTTTCCGCGATGGTTCCGTCAAACAGCGCCACGCGTTGCGGCAAATAACCAATATAGCTGCCCAAAACATCAGGGTCATATTGATCCAATGTCGCCCCATCCAGCCTGATCTTGCCGCTGGCCGGTTGCCAGACGCCGATGATCGAGCGGGCCAATGTCGTTTTACCCGAGCCAGACGGGCCGATGATGCCAAGTGCCTGACCGGGCTGCAATTGGAACGAGATCATGCGCAAGACAGCCGTTTTTTCGCCCGGCGGAATGACCGAGAGTTGCTGAATATCCAATGCGGCCCTAGGGCGTGGCAGTGCCGTGCGAGCTGGCGCTGCGGGTTGTAGCGTCAGCAGCGCCGATAAACGCCCCCAGGCTTCTTGCGAGCGTTGCACCATTGCCCATTGCCCAACCAGGACTTCCACCGGGGCCAAAGCCCGGCCCAAAAGAATCGACCCCGCGATCATGGCCCCTGGGCTTAATTCCCCGCGCAGCGCTAACCATGCGCCAAGACCCAGCATCGCTGATTGCAAAAACAACCGGAACGTCCGCGAGGTCACGGTGAAAAGGCCGCTGATGTCGGATGCCTCGACCGAGGTTGCCAAAGCCTGCCCCCGCGCCTTTTGCCAGCGGGTAAACCCAGCGCCTTCCATTCCCAAAGCCTGCACCGTCTCTGATTCCAACTTCAGGCTTTCGGCGATCTTTTCCGCCTGCATCGAGGCTGCATTGGCCCGCATTTGTGGGCCCTGTGTGGTGGTGCGGTTCAGCAACGCGATGGCAATCAGCGCGGCGCCACCTGCGACGGCAAGCCAACCCAGATAGGGGTGAAAAATAAATATAGCGGTGACAAAAAGCGGGGTCCAAGGCAGATCGAAAAACGCGATCAATATTGGCGAGCCCATGAAGCTGCGCGCCGCTTCGAGGTCGCGCTGTGCTGCGGCGGCAAGCGGGTCACTCGGGGCCAATGTCAACCGGCGCACGGCGGCTTGAAACACCCTTCGGTCAAGCCCCGTCTGAAATGCAGCAGCGGCACGCGCAAGGATGCGACCGCGCGCATGGTCCAGAAAAGCCATTGCCAAAAACAGCAGCAAAACCAGAATTGAAAGCGCTATCAGCGTTTCTTCGGACCGGCTGCCAAGCACCCGGTCATAGACCTGCAACATGTAAAGCGGTCCGGTGAGCATTAGCAAATTGACGAAAAAGCTGAACCCAAACACCGCGACGTACAGGCCAGAACTTTTATGGCGTGCGCGGCGCAGTTCGGCCAATCCATTTTGAAAATCTGACTTACCGATCAATTGGCTTATCCGTATTGCTTGCTGGCGCAACGCAGGCTAACCCGATGAGGTCAGTTAACACATCAATCGAAAAAGCATGCTTGGCATCCGCAGCCTATCTGCGAAAGATGAACAGACCGTTCAGCCCCGCGGGGTCAATTGCCGGTGAAAATGTTCAAAACATCTTGCAAGATTTGCTCGGCCAGATCGGGTTCGCGTTGCGTGCTGTCTTGCTGCGGCGCGGTATTTTGACCTGTGTTCGGCGGCAGGCGCGGCTCTGGTACGATCATTGGCAGTGGGCGGGCTGGCAGGTCTTTGTGCACGCGCAACATCACTTCACGCCAGATATCGGCAGGAAGACCGCCACCTGTAACACCTGTCAGGGGCGTATTATCATCGTACCCCATCCAAACGCCGGCCACATAATCGGCACTGAAACCGATAAACCAAGCGTCACGCGCGGCAGAGGTCGTGCCGGTTTTCCCCGCAACCTGACGTCCCGGCAGACGGGCGCGGGCCCCAGTGCCCTCTTCGACCACTCGGCTCATCATATAGGTCAGGTATTTGGCGGAGGTTTCCGAGATCACCCTTTCGCCAATGCCGCCATCTTGACCCAGCAAAGGGGTCTCGTCCTGACGCAGGCGCAGATCGATCAACCCAAAGGGGCGCACCGATGAGCCACCATTCAAGATGCCCGCAAAAGCGCCCGTCATCTCGATCAGCGTCGCCTCTGACGCGCCAAGTGCCAGCGCGGGCCCCGCTGCAAGATCACTTTCAATGCCAAAGTCAGATGCGACTTTGCGCACGGATTCCAGCCCCGCAGCTTGTGCTATTCTGACGGCAGGAATATTGCGCGATTCCGCAAGAGCTTGCGTCAGTGTGATCAAGCCTTTGAACTTATTGTCATAATTCTTGGGCGTCCAAGGGCCAGAGCCGGGAATGTTGATCGTCAGCGGTATGTCTTCGACAAAATCGGCAGGCGTAAAGCCCATATCCATCGCAGCGGCATAGACAAAGGGTTTGAAGGCAGAGCCGGTTTGGCGCCGGGCCTGAGTTGCACGGTTAAAGCTGCCAGGGGGTTGCGGCGCGCGCCCCCCCACCATGGCCCTAACCGCGCCATCCGCTGACATTACCACCACAGCGGCCTGCGCTTTCGACCCTTCACGCAGTTTGGTCGTGAAGATATCTTGCAGCGCGGTTTCAGCCGCTGTTTGCAAGCGTTGGTCCAGCGTGGTTCGCATGATGACATCTTCAGTTGTCGTCCGCGTCAAAAAATCCGGCCCTTCACTCATGACCCAATCGGCGAAAAAGCCACCCGCTTGCGCCTCGGCGGCATCTGACAACGACGCGGGGTCGCGCAGCGCCTCTTGTTGCGCGGCGAGGGTTATATAGCCTTGGTCTTGCATAAGGCCCAGAACCACGCCTGCCCGCCCGCGCGCCCGTTCCAAACTGTTGGTGGGGGCGTAATAGGAGGGGGCTTTCAAAAGACCCGCCAGCATCGCGGACTCGGCTGGGTTAACCTCGTTCGCTGATTTCCCGAAATAGCGTTGTGCAGCGGCTTCAAACCCGCGCGCGCCGGCCCCTAGATAGGCGCGGTTCAAATAGATCGTCAGGATTTCTTCTTTGGTATATTTCGTTTCCAGCGCCAGCGCATAAGGCACTTCGCGAATTTTGCGCCAAAGGCCGCCACGACGACAATCGGATTCGTAGGCAGCCTCAGACTTCCAAACCGTGGTGTCATATTCGACCCCAAGGCACAAAAGCTTGGCGACCTGCTGTGTTATGGTTGACCCGCCATTGCCCTCTAGCGCGCCACGCCCTTCATTCAGGTTGATACGGATTGCGCCGGCAATACCACGCGGGCTTAAGCCGAAATGGCCATAGAAGCGCTTGTCTTCGGTCGCCACCACAGCGTCATGCAGGTATTTTGAAACGGTTTCGGCCGTGATTTGACCGCCAAAGGTTTCGCCACGCCAGGCAAAGACTTTGTCATATCGGTCCAAAAGTGTGACCGAACCGCGTGCCCGCGCATCCAGCAAGGCGTTTACTTGCGGCAATTGAGCGTAAAAATAGAATACGATGCCCGCAAGGACCATTGCGCCGATAGCGCCGACCCGCCAGCCGATGCCCCAGATCAACCGCCAGACAAAGCGAAACAGGGCTGCAATCCAGCCCAAAGGCCCGCCCCGCCGAGAGCGTCGCTTCGAAGCCTTTGCCTTGGGTTTGACCGTAGGTTTGCTTGGCGCCTTTGCCTTGTAGCGCCGATCAGCCACAAGAGGTGGCGGCCTTTTACCAGTTCTGCTCATCTTTATTTTCCGTGTTTTGACACAGTTTGTTTCGACAAGAATAGCGCGCAACGGCGGGATTGTAGAGCGGTAACAGACACGATTCGCATCTGCTTTGTGCCTAAAAAATAACCTAACCGCCTTAAAAGTGTAAAATTTAAGCAGTTTTCTCATTTCCAAATGGTTAAGGCACACACGTTTTCTTGTGCTGCCTGCGTAAAAAACGAACTTCTAGCGCCAGAGGCTCATTCGGACGGGCCCGCTGAAACACGCAAAGGGGATCAATGTGAAACTGATCATCGCAGCAATCAAACCGTTCAAGCTGGAGGAGGTGCGTGAAGCCCTCACCACGATTGGCGTCCGCGGAATGATGGTAACTGAAATCAAAGGGTTCGGCTCTCAGTCGGGTCATACGGAAATTTATCGTGGCGCGGAATACGCGGTGAACTTTGTGCCGAAAATGCGGCTCGAGGTCGTTGTGCCCGATAGCTTGGCGGATGCAGTGGTTGAAACCATCGCCGCGACCGCAAAAACCGACAAGATTGGTGACGGCAAGATTTTCGTGCTGGACGTTGCTCATGCCGTGCGGGTGCGCACTGGCGAAATCAATGATGACGCGCTCTGACGCAGCGGGAAGGGGATACTAAACTCATGAAAAATATGTTGAAATTCACGGGGGTTGCTGCGCTTGGCGCAGTTATGGCCCTGCCCGTGTGGGGGCAAGAGGCGGCTGCCGCTGCGCCGGTCGATAACGCATTCATCTTTAACACATTGCTGTTCTTGATTGGCGGCTTTCTTGTGTTCTGGATGGCGGCTGGTTTTGCGATGCTCGAAGCCGGTTTGGTGCGCAGCAAAAACGTAACCATGCAGTTGACCAAGAATATCGCGCTCTTTTCGATCGCGGCGATCATGTACTGGTTGGTTGGTTATAACCTGATGTACCCTGGTGATGGCTGGTCGGTTGCTGGCTGGATTGGTGCGTTCAGCACGGCCTCTATTCAAGGTGACCCGGCACTGGAAGCTGGTTACGCCACGGGCGCTGACTTCTTCTTTCAGCTGATGTTCTGTGCAACCACGGCGTCCATCGTCTCGGGCACAATGGCCGAGCGTATCAAACTTTGGCCTTTCTTGATCTTTACCGTTGTCCTGACAGGGTTCTTGTACCCAATCGAAGCGTCATGGCAGTGGGGCGGCGGCTGGTTGTCAGAAGCTGGTTTCTCTGACTTTGCTGGTTCGACTTTGGTGCACGCGGCGGGTGGTTTTGCAGCCCTTGCAGGGGCTATCATCCTTGGGCCACGGATCGGCAAATTCGGCAAAAACGGCCAAGTCAATCCGATGCCGGGTTCCAACCTTGCGCTTGCAACTTTGGGCACGTTCATTTTGTGGCTGGGTTGGTTCGGCTTCAACGGTGGTTCGCAACTGGCTCTGGGCACCGAAGCAGATGCCAATGCTGTTGCGATTATCTTTGCCAACACAAACATGGCCGCTGCCGGTGGTGCTGTTGCTGCGATGCTTCTGACGCAAGTGCTGTATAAGAAAGTTGACTTGACCATGCTGCTGAACGGCGCATTGGCGGGTCTTGTGTCGATCACAGCGGGTCCGCTTGACCCAAGCTTGTTTGGCGCGCTTTGGATCGGTGCCGTCGGTGGTATCATCGCTGTTGTCGTCGTGCCGATGCTGGACAAGTTGAAGATCGATGATGTTGTTGGTGCGATCCCGGTCCACCTGGTTGCTGGTTTCTGGGGCACGATGGTTGTTCCGGTCTACACCGAAGGGACGAGCTTCGGCATGCAGTTTGTCGGCTTTGCGGCAATCGGTGCCTTCATGTTCATCGCCTCGGCAATCGTCTGGTTTATCCTCAAATCCGTCATGGGCCTGCGCCCAAGCGAAGAAGACGAGATCATGGGGCTCGACAGATCAGAACTGGGGATGGAAGCCTATCCCGAATTCAGATCCTAACCGGACCTCCCTCGGTCAAAACAAAAGGCCCGGGCGTTCGCGCTCGGGCCTTCTTCTATGCAAACGCCAAAGTTCAAAAGCCAAGTTGCTGGCCGCGATGATCGAAACGCTATTGTTTGGTCAAAAAGCCGACAGGCGCCTGCTCGTCGCGCTCATAGTCCAGCGGGGCGCGGTCGCTGACGGCCGTGACGCGTTTGAAATCGCAAATCAGTTCGCCATTTTCCGCAGTGGAGGCGATGATCAGAGCCTGACAGATATGTTTGCTACCATCAAAAATATCAACCAGACCTCGCAAATGTGGCGCACGCGCAGCATCTAGGGCCATCCCGGTTTCCCAGTAACGCAGAATCGGAAAAACCGCTTCGCCAAGCTGAACACGCAGCCGCGAGCGGCGCTTGAAATCCCGTTTGCGTGCAGCTTCCAGCCCTTCGCGGATTTCTGGTGGCAGGTATTCCAGCATAGTACATCCTCCGTTACCCCCCTATCTTGGGGTGAAATTTCTTAAAATCAAGAGAATGGGGCGATGAGACCTGATTTGCACTTTGGCAGGGCGAAAAAGACACGCCTTTGTGAAGCGGTTGCCTAAGTGTCAAAAATCGGGTTTCTGGGCGCGTTCGGCCTTGGGTGGGCATATGAGGACTATAATGGCAGAAGCGGCAGATCATGGTGGCGGGTTGGATACGGCGGCGCGGCTTTTTGGTGGGGTGCGGGCGGACTGGCTTGACCTTTCCACCGGGATAAACCCTTGCCCCTATCCGATTGGCGCGCTTCCGAAAGATGCCTGGACGGCCCTGCCAGACAGCAATGCTTTCGCAGCATTAGAGTTGGCTGCACGGGCGTTTTGGCAGGTGCCGACGGGGGCCGCGGTTTTGGCAGCCCCGGGGGCCAGCGCGCTGATTGCCCGGATGCCGCTGCTCGCCGCCGCAGGGCGGGTTGCGATTGCGGCGCCGACCTATAACGAGCATGGCCGCGCGTTTCGAAGTGCGGGTTGGCAAGTGGTTGACGCCGAATCGATCAGCGAAGCCCGCGTTCTGGTTCACCCCAACAACCCGGACGGGCGGGTTTGGGGCGCGCAAGACTTGGCGGGTCTGACCATTGTGGATGAAAGTTTTTGCGATGTGATGCCCGAGGCCTCGCTGATGCGGCACGCAGCGCAACCCGGCATTATCATCTTGAAAAGCTTCGGTAAGTTTTGGGGTCTGGCCGGGATGCGCCTTGGGTTTGCGATTGGCGACCCGGCGCTGATCGCGCGCTTGTCGCAGGCCATTGGGCCTTGGGCGGTGTCTGGACCCGCGTTGGCGATTGGCGCGCAGGCGTTGCGCGACGTTGCTTGGGCGCAAGCCGAACGGGTACGCTTGGCCCGCGACGCAAAGCGGTTGGACGCATTGATCGCAGCGCCTTTGGTGGGGGGCACGACCCTGTTCCGGCTATATGATGTCGGCGACGCTTTGGCGTTTCAAACCCATCTGGCAAGCGTTAAAATCTGGAGCAGGGTTTTTCCCTATTCGACGCGCTGGGTCCGGTTGGGCCTGCCCGGAGCCGAGGCTGATTGGTCGCGATTAGAAGCAGCATTACAAGGGAAAACCACATGACGGCAGCGCTATTGGGACTGGCTTTGGTGCTGGATGCAGCTTTGGGTGAACCAAAATGGCTTTGGGATAGATGGCCTCATCCGGCGGTGCTG
>JBLIGH010000007.1:0-21346 GCA_047636855.1 Pseudorhodobacter sp. | reverse complement strand
CCACGGGGATGGGGTCGCGCTTTTGTGGCGTGTTCACGCCTGCGGCGCATTCCATCGATGTCTCGATGGTCCGGCACAGCCTGCGCGCCGAAATGATCCAGCTGGCCACCGACGCCGCGCTGCACGATGGTGCGGATGTGATCATCATGGGCGGCGCCCCACTGGCCGGGCTCGCGCCAGAATTTGCACCCCATGTCCCGGCGATCCTTGTCGATCCGATTGCCGCCGCAGTGGCGCAGGCGATGGCGATGGCGCGGATCACCAAAGGGGGGGCTTTCGCCAATCGCGCCTCTAAACCTGTCGCGAAATCCTCGGCTGGGTTGTCGTTGCACCTTGCCGCCGCAATCCGGATGGAGACGGCCTGATGCGCCATGATCTGATCATCAAACACGCCCGTGTTGTGACCGGCGACGGCGAAATGTATTGCGATATCGGGGTGAAGGATGGCCGGATCGCCACGCTTGGTCTTGATCTTGGGGATGCAGACGAGGTGATTGACGCGACTGGCCTGATCGCCTTGCCCGGCGGGATCGACAGCCATGTTCATATCGCGCAACCCTCGGGTCCGGGGGTGCAGATGGCGGATGATTTTGCCTCTGCCACCCGCTCGGCGGCTTGCGGCGGCAACACCACAGTCATGCCGTTTTGCCTGCCCGACGACGGCCATACATTGCGGCAAGCGGTTGCCGCCTATCATGCGAAGGCCGACGGGCAATGCTATGTTGATGTTTCTTTCCATCTGATCGTGAAAAACACCGATCCGCAGACCATCGGGCAAGACCTGCCTGCGCTGATCGAGGCGGGGTATACCAGCTTCAAGGTGTTCATGACCTATGCCGGTCTGGCCCTGTCAGATCGCCAAATTCTGGACGTGATGGACGCCGCCAAACGGCATAATGCCATGGTGATGGTGCATGCCGAAAACGAAGATGCCATTGAATTTCTGCGTGACAAGGCCGAGGCGCAGGGCCAAACCGCACCGCTGTTCCACGCCCGCACCCGCCCCGTTCCGGTCGAACGCGAAGCGACGCACCGCGCCATTGCGCTGGCGGAAATCGCCGGCGTGCCGCTGACCATCGTGCATGTGTCGAATGGCGAGGCCTTGGACGAGATCGTGCGCGCAAGGCATCGCGGTGCCAAGGTTTTCGCCGAAACCTGCCCGCAATACATCACGCTGACCGCTGATGATCTGGACCGCGCCGGGTTTGAAGGGGCGAAATATGTCTGCTCGCCGCCACCCCGTGACGCGGGCGAACAGCAGGCGATCTGGGCCGGGTTGGAGCGGGGCGATTTCGATCTGTTTTCCTCCGATCATTGCCCATTCCGCTTTGCCGATCCTGCGGGCAAAGACAGCCCCGGTGCCCGCACCACATTTCGCAACATTCCCAACGGTATCCCGGGGGTCGAGACCCGGCTGCCGATCCTGTTTTCCGAAGGCGTGATGAAGGGGCGTATATCTTTGTCGCGCTTTGCGGCGCTGACCGCGACCAACCATGCGCGGCTTTACGGTCTGGCCCCGCGCAAAGGGGCCATCGCGGTGGGCGCGGACGCCGATATCGCACTTTGGGACCCGACCCTGACCAAACCAATCCGCCAAACCGATCTGCACCACGGTTCCGACTATACCCCATGGGAGGGGTTTTTGGTCACCGGCTGGCCGGTTCGCACCATTTTGCGCGGCAAAACTGTCGCTGTGAACAATGAGGTAACCGAGCCTGCCAGCGGTATCTATTTGCCGCGCAAAGCACCCGATGTGCTGGCATAAGCGATTGCGCCAGACAGATCGACAAGCGGATTGGTATGTTGGCGCAACCTGTGCCGCCCCTTCGCGGTGCCGCGCTATGGCCTTTATCCCAACGTAACTTGCACCGACCCTATGCCTGCAATCTCGCCTGTCACCTCGGTGCCTTTGGGGTAATAAACCAAAGGATGCAACGACCCGGTGATGACGATCTGCCCCTTACACAACCCGCCGCAATGATCCCCGATATGCCGCACCAGCGCCGCAAAGCTAGCCAGCGCAGAGCCACCCGGCACAGTCGCCGCACCGTCCAAGATCTGATCAGGCCCGGCGCGGAATTTTGCTATAACCACGCTGATATCGTCTCCGTCCCAGGCCTCGGCTAACCCACCGACAACCAAACCGGCATTGATCTGATTGTCTGCAAGCTTGACGAAAGGGTCTTGCGCAAACGGGCCTGTGATACGCGTGCCGACCAGCTCGATCACCGCGACGGGCTGTAGATAGGCGGCAAGTTCACCAAGCGACGCCTTTGCAATATTTGCCGGTAAATCAGCAAGGATGCGCAACCCGACTTCCAACTCAATCCCCATCACATCCGAAACATCCACCTGCGCGCCGCTTGCCATCACACCCGCTGCAAAAATGGGGGCCATGATCGGTGCTTGCCCCGATTTAAGGCCAAGCTTAAAGCCCGCAACCGCCCCCATCTGATGCGAAACGCCAGACTGGATTTGGTAAACCTGTTCAAGGCTTTCGGGGCAAGCCATCGTCGGCGCAAAACGGTCCCCGCGCCGGTGCGCCTCGGCTAGCTTTGAAATCCAATCTTCGGTCATTGCGCCCCCCGCTTTGCCATCAATAGCGCCACGCATTCCCGGACCGCCTCTTTAATCGGATGGATCAAAGGCAATGCGGTACGGCCGTTTAACCGCGCTGCGGCTTCGCCCAATGGACCGCCGCCGATGATAATCTGTTTCGCACCCGCCCGCGCCGCGCGGTCAATTTGCTGCAAAAGTGCGTCATCCAAATCCTGCATCTGCGACATCAACATCACAGCGTCGCCTTGCGTTATGAACGACCCAATGTAAGCCGCCTTACCATTATGGCTTCGCATCAGCTGGTCAATGCGCGCCGCGAGCTGAGGTGTTGTCGTTGCCACCGCAAAGGGCAGGCCATCGCGTGCCGCCCTGCGTGCAGCAGCCCCGCCGATACCGATGACTGGCGTGACCTCGGTCTGTCGCAATATATCGACGCCCGGATCACCGAATGCAGCCACGATGATCGCACTGAAACCCTGCAAGGATCTTGCGATTTCAACAACCTCGGCGACGCTCGCATCAAGCGTGACAGCATCCGTGATGATTTGGGGGGCGCGCTGCGCGGTAAAGCCGCTTATCGGCATGCCCAGAGATAGCGGGCTTGCAATTGCCAGCATCATCGCCGTCGTCTTGACGTTAGAGTTCGGATTGATAAGCGCTATCGTTTCCAAGTTTTTGGACATCCAATATTGTGACCAACCCGATCTGAGTGATCCAATTTGAATGGTATTGCATCACTGGCCTTTGGTCCATCTGAACGATGCTTTTCGGGGCAGATGCTGGCATCGAAACAGCGGATCGCTTGACTTTGGGCAAAGACCCTAAAGCGGCGTTTTTTTGGCGATGCGGGCTGAAAGGGTTTTGGGTTGCAATCTTGGCGCTGCTGACGATTTGAAAATGCTGCTTAGACTTTGCGCAATTCGTCCAAATGTCATTTGCAGTAAGTGCACTTTCCCGCCAACCGGGTAATTTAGGGGCCGATTTAGAAGGGGCGCGAAACCGCGTTTATCCACTCGACGTCGCTAAATTGGCATCCCCGCGCGACCATGAAGGCGCGCGCGGGGATGCCGGCTTCAGTTACACCAGATCAAAGCGATCGGCGTTCATGACTTTCGCCCAAGCTGCCACAAAGTCGTTCACGAACTTCTCGGCATTGTCATCTTGGGCATAAACCTCGGAATAGGCCCGCAAGATCGAGTTGGAGCCGAAGACCAGATCCACGCGCGTCGCGGTCCATTTCACCTCACCCGATTTACGATCCCGGATCTCGTAGGTTCCGCCATCCACCGGGTGCCAGGAATTGGCCATATCGGTCAGATTGACGAAGAAGTCTGTCGTCAGCGCCCCGATCCGATCGGTGATCACACCGTGCATTGTGCCACCATAGTTGGTGCCCATGACCCGCATACCGCCAACCAAAGCCGTCATTTCAGGGGCCGTCAGACCCATAAGTTGTGCGCGGTCCAGCAGCAGTTCTTCTGCGCTGACAACATAGTCCATCTTCTGCCAGTTGCGGAAACCATCAGCCAATGGTTCCAGAACCTTGAAAGACTCTGCATCCGTCATCGCATCGGTGGCGTCGCCGCGGCCCGGAGTGAACGGAACCGTCACGCTGTAGCCCGCAGCTTTGGCCGCTTGCTCGACACCAAGGTTGCCAGCCAGAACGATCACATCGGCAAGACTTGCGCCAGTCTCTGTGCAAATGCCTTCCAGCACAGCAAGCACCTTAGCCAGACGTGCAGGCTCGTTGCCCGCCCAATCTTTTTGCGGGGCCAGACGAATGCGCGCGCCGTTGGCACCGCCGCGCATGTCCGAACCACGGTAAGTCCGGGCACTGTCCCAAGCCGTCGCGACCATGTCGCTGAGGGTCAAACCGCTTGCAGCGATACGGGTCTTGACCGCCGCGACATCATAACCGGTGTTGCCCGCTGGGATCGGATCTTGCCAGATCAGATCTTCGCGCGGCGCGTCGGGGCCGATGTAGCGAACCTTAGGGCCCATGTCGCGGTGGGTCAGCTTGAACCAAGCCCGAGCGAAGGTTTCGGAAAAATAGGCCGGATCTTTGGCGAATTTCTCGGAGATCGCGCGGTAGGCCGGGTCCATCTTCATTGCCATGTCGGCATCGGTCATGATCGGCATACACCGGATCGATGGGTCTTCGACATCAGCGGGCATATGCTCGGCTTTGATATCGATCGGTTCCCACTGCCAAGCACCTGCAGGGCTTTTCTTCAGCTCCCACTCGTAGCCAAACAACAGGTCGAAATAGCCATTGTCCCAGACGGTCGGGTTGGTTGTCCAGGCGCCCTCGATACCGCTGCTGACAGTGGCACGCCCGACGCCTTTGCCGACCGGATTTTTCCAGCCCATGCCTTGCTCGTCGATACCCGCCGCTTCGGGGGCCGCACCAATCACACTTGCATCGCCATTGCCGTGGGCTTTACCGACGGTGTGGCCCCCGGCGGTCAGGGCGACGGTTTCTTCGTCATTCATCGCCATACGGGCAAAGGTTTCGCGGACGTGGCCTGCGGTTTTCAGCGGGTCTGGTTGACCGTTCACACCCTCGGGGTTCACGTAGATCAGGCCCATTTGCACGGCAGCCAGCGGGTTTTCCATCGTCGTGGCGTCTTCGACATTTTCATAGCGATTGTCGCTGGCGGCAAGCCACTCTTTCTCGGCGCCCCAATAAGTGTCGATCTCGGGGTTCCAGATGTCTTCGCGACCGAAAGAGAAACCAAATGTCTTCAGGCCCACTGAATCATACGCAATGGTGCCTGCCAGGATAAACAAATCCGCCCAGCTGATTTTGTTGCCATATTTCTTTTTGATCGGCCAAAGCAGGCGGCGCGCTTTATCAAGGCTGACGTTATCTGGCCAAGAGTTCAGCGGTGCGAAACGCATGTTCCCGGTACCAGCACCGCCACGGCCATCGGCCAAACGGTACGAACCGGCAGAATGCCAAGCCATCCGAACCATCAGCCCGCCATAGTGACCCCAATCGGCGGGCCACCAATCCTGACTATCGGTCATCAGGGCGTGCATATCTTTTTTCAGCGCTTCGACATCAAGCGATTTGAGCGCTTCGCGATAGTCGAAACCAGCGCCCATCGGATTCGTCTTCGAATCATGCTGATGCAGGATGTCGAGGTTCAGCGCGTTCGGCCACCAACCCATGACTGCTTTGCTGGTTACGGTGTTGCCACCATGCATAACCGGGCATTTGCCAGCCGTATTGATCTCGTTACCGTCCATAATAGTCTCCAATAGAAGCTGAGTATTTTCAAATCGTGCAAAGGTACGATCACCGCAGGTCGCTGTTTTGGGCAGCATACCGTCAGGTGAATGACCCTCTTCTTGCGCTTAACATATCAAAAGCATGCCATAATGCAAAATTGCATTTTCTAAAATCTGTGATAGGAATATCTAATGAGTCGTATCTCGATGAAACATCTTCGCTATTTTGAAGCGCTGGCCCGATATGGCCATTTTGGCCGTGCGGCCACATCCTGTGCCATCACCCAGCCGGCCCTGTCGGTGCAGATTATGGAATTGGAACAATTGATTGGCGCGCCGCTGGTCGAGCGTGGCGCACGGCAAATCCGTCTGACCGATCTTGGCGAAAGCTTCGCAAACCGGGCGCGCGATATCCTGCAATCCGTTGACGAGCTGCAAGATATGGCGCGGGCTGCCCAAAATCCGCTTATGGGGCGTTTGCGCATTGGCGTTATTCCCACTGTGGCCCCCTATTTGCTGTCCAAGGTCATCAAAGAGCTGCTTGTTCACTATCCCGGATTGGACCTGCGCCCCCGCGAAGCGGTCACCCAAAAATTGATCGAAGACCTCGTTGGGGGGCGCATTGACACTGCAATCGTCGCTTTGCCGATATCAGAGCCATCCTTGCACGAAGAGACGCTTTTTGCAGAAGAATTCGTTCTGGTCCGCAACTCTAAAGACGCCGAAAAACCGGTTCCAAACGCCGCGATGCTGCGTGAAATGCGGCTGCTGTTGTTGGAAGAGGGTCATTGCTTTCGCGATCAGGCGATCTCGTTTTGCAAAATGTCGACCGCCATGCCACGCGATTTGATGGAGGGCAGTTCGCTGTCAACCTTGGTCCAGATGGTTGGCGTCGGTGTGGGTGTGACGCTTATCCCCGATATGGCTGTCCCGATCGAGACCAGCTTTGCAGATGTCTCGGTCGTGCGTTTGCCGCCGCCGCGCCCCACAAGGACCATCGGCATGGTTTGGCGCAAAACCAACCCTTTGTCGGATCATCTGACGCATATCGCGGGGATTGTCCGACGGGCCAGCACAAGCGAGGGCCCGCCGCAGTAAGGCGCGGTAACGCCTAAAACCGCGCGCCTTTTCAAGTGCGGCGCGCGGCAGATAGCGTCAGGCGGGCAGCACCGCACCACCGGAATGCGCCAGCATATCGGCTGCGACGCCGTCTTCCATCTGGATCTGCATGGCGTCGTTGAAGCGGTTGAAGAAACCACAAAGGGCGGTGCGCAGCGTCAGCTCGACAATCTGTTCTTCGGTGAAATGCACGCGAAGGCGGTCGAAATAGCTGTCACGGATGTATTGGAAATTATTGGTCACCTGCACCGCATAGTCGCGGACCAGCATGTCAACCTCGTCAAAGCCCGGCACCTGATCGGCAAGGATATTGGCAACCGCTTCGGGCAACATCCCGTGCTGGATCGCGCGCGGGGTATGGTGGGCGACGCAATATTCGCATTCGTTGATCTTGGACACCACGACCAGCGCTATCTCTAGGTAGCGCTTGGGCAGCACCTCTTCGTCGTAGAACTCTAGCAACATCCCCATGATGTGTTTCAGTGCAGGGGGGCGGTGGGCGAAAACCTTCACCTGATTGAGGAACGGACCGTAGTCGCGCGCAAACCGTTCATAAACCGGGCGGGCGTCTTCGGGAACTTCGTGGATTTCAATGTCTTTGACACGGGCCATCTGCGGCATCTCCCTTGAGGTGGGCGGGGGCCGTCTGGCCCCCGCGAGGTGTTAGTAGACCAAGCGCGACAGAACGACATCCTTGCCGCCCTGAATCTCGGACAGCTGGAAATCGCGGCCAAGAACCATGCCCTCGCCGTCAAATTCCAACGAGCCCGAGGCCCCGGAATAGTTGATCTTTTCGCCTGCACGCAGCGCTGCAAGCCCGTCGACCAAGTTCGTCACCGCGGTCTTGCCCTCGCCTGTCGTGACGTCCCACATCGCTTTGGCGATTACGGTCGGGTCGTCGGACTGCGATGCCTCGATAGCCAGCAACAACGAGGTCATCTGGTCGCGACCCGCCGTGCCGAATGGGTGCTGCACCTCGCCCGTATCCTCTAGTCCGGCCTCGATCAGGTATTCCTTGTAGCCGGCAGATCCGATCGGCGGCACTGGGAAGCCGTGCAAGATACCGTCGGCCGCATCACCCACCGCCGTCTTGAAATCACTGCCCGTTGCCAACGAGGTGGTGATAACCGCCCC
The DNA here is from genome assembly GCA_047636855.1 of Pseudorhodobacter sp. Classification (GTDB taxonomy): domain Bacteria; phylum Pseudomonadota; class Alphaproteobacteria; order Rhodobacterales; family Rhodobacteraceae; genus Pseudorhodobacter. The sequence continues at coordinate 13,300 of JBLIGH010000007.1, read as the reverse complement.
CTCATAGCCCTGACGGAACAGCTCTTTGTAAACCGCTGTCCAATCCGTGACATAGCTGGGCACGAAGACGGCATCGGGGCTGCCCTCGATCAGTTGCGTGACCTCGGACCGGTAGGAAGACTGGCCCGCATTGTAATAGAAGGCGGGCTTTTGGATCAATTCAGCGCCCACCGTCACCTCAAAAGCCTCAAGCATCGAGCGGGTGAAATCATTGTTCAACGCCATGACGCCGTAGCTGGTATAACCGCGTTCGCGGGCCAGTTCACCAATCGCCTTGCCCCAGACCGGCGACAGCGCCTGAAAGTTGAACACCAGCCCCTTTTCATCGGCGACCGGAATGTCTGACGAGGACGAGGTGCACATTTGGATGACGTTTGCCGTCTGGCATTTCGGCATAATGCCCAGCGTTACCGACGAGGACCAAGTGCCCAAAATCCCAATCACGCCGTTCACGTTGATCAGCTTATCGGCGGCGCGTACCGCCGTTTCGGGGTTGGTTTCCGAGTTTTCCTGGTACAGGCGCACCTCGCGCCCCAAGATGCCGCCCATGCCGTTGATCTGATCGGCGACGCGTTTGTGTGCGGCAGTGATGTTCGGGCCAAAGGGGCCGCCGCCGCCGGTATTGGGCGTCAGCGATCCAACGGCGATCTCGGCCGCTTGGGCATGGACGATCGCGGGGGTGGCCAGTGCGGCAGCCCCGGTGATCAGCGCCGTGCGGCGGGTCATACGGAAGGTCATGGCAGTGTCCTTTCAGTTGGCAGGGCAGCATCCTGCGGTTTGTACCCCTTTTGCAGGGGATGGTGGTATCGGGGTTCGGGCATCAGGCCACGTGGCCGGACATGCAGCGTCACAATCAGCAAAACGCCGATCAAGATGATCCGCCCCGCTGACAGTTTTTCCGCATCAAGGTTGGGGATCACGTCGCCGATGAAGCGCGTGCCTTCCAAAAACAAGATCACCACGCCCGAACCGATCAAAAGACCGGTGTTATTGCCAGCACCGCCAACGATCACCGACATCCAGATAAAGATGGCGACCATCGGCAAAAACACTTCGGGGCTGATGTTTTGGACGTAATGGGCATAAAGCGCACCTGCGAGGCCCATAAAGCCGCCGCCAATGGCAAAGATCTGCACTTTGTGGCGCAACACATCCTTGCCCAGCACATCTGCGACCACCTCATCCTCGCGGATGGCGCGCAGGGTGCGGCCCATCGGACTGCGGCGGATGGTTTCGGCCACCGCATAGGTCAGCGCAACACAAGCCGCGACCAGCACAAGATAAAGCAGCGGGTAGTTTTCCGGCGCAACCCAGCCATCGAAGGGGCGCGCCTGGATGCGCAGGCCACGAGGGCCTTCGGTGATCTGATCCTCGTTCAGCACGATCAGCCGGACAATCTCGCCGAAACCCAAGGTGACAATCGCCAGATAATCCTCGCGCAATCGGCCCGAAAACAGCGACAGCGCCGCCCCCGCCACAAACCCCGCCACAACCGCAGCGCAAATTGCAAAGCCCACCGGGATGCCCAGCTTCACCGTCAGCAGGCCAGAGGTATAAGCGCCCAGCGCATAAAACCCCGCGATGCCGAAGTTGACCATCCCGGTCATGCCCCATTGCAGGTTCAGCGCCAACGCCAGGATCATGAAAAAGCCGACATAGCTGCCGATGGAAATCAGATAAGGGATCATTTCTTGATCTCCGGTTGGCCAAACAAACCGTGCGGCCGTAGCGTCAAAAACAAGGTGATGATCACAAAGCCGACCCCGACCTTATAGGTTGATGGCAGAACCAGAACTGTCAGCTCTTCGGCCATGCCAACCACAATTGCCCCGACCAGCGCGCCATAGGGCGATCCGATGCCACCCAAAATCGCGGCGGCAAAGATCGGGATCGCCAGCGACCAGCCCACCAATGGCTCGATTACCAGATCAAGACCCGCAAAGACCCCTGTCAGCCCGAACAGCGCCCCAGAAAGCAGGCACGTTCCGGCAGTTACGCGGCTGACATTGACGCCGCGCACCTGCGCCAGCATCGGATTGTCGGCCATCGCCCGCATCGCGCGGCCCAAGGGCGTATAGGCCAGCAAGATATGCACAACCACCGCCACGGCCACGGCATAGCCTATAATGTCGATCTGTTCCGGTGTGATCCGCACAGACCCAAAGCGGATCGGACGTTCCAGCGGAATGTCGAACCCGCGCGGCCCCGAGCCATAAAAAATGCGGATGATATTCTCGAGGATCAGCGTCAGGGCGATCGACACCACCAGCAGCGTCACCGGCTTATGGCCGCGCAGGGGGCGAAACACGATGGCATCGCAAGCCCAAACCAGCAGCCCCGTCACCGCCATAGCGAAAAACGTTGCAGGCAAGATCGGCAGCCCCAACTGCACATTACCGGCATAGGCCGCAAAAGCCCCCACGGTGATGTAGCCGCCGATGGCAAAATTCGGAAACCGCAGCACGCCAAACAACAGGCTAAACGCAATGGCCGGAGGGGCAATCAGCGAGGCGTTTATCAAGCCATTGACGATCAGTTGCAGGTTCATCAGACGCGCGTCCCCAAATAAAGGTCAGAGACATCCTTAGAGGCCAGCAAGGCCGCCCCCGTGTCCGTCATCGCCACAGTCCCAGCAGCCATGACGATGCCGCGATGCGAAATCCGCAAGGCTTGGATCGCGTTTTGTTCAATCATCAAAACCGCAACCCCAGATGCGTTCACACGGACAATCGCCGCGAACATCTCTTCCACCAGATTGGGCGATAGGCCTGCCGATGGCTCGTCCAGCAACAAAAGCTTGGGCGCGACCATCATCGCCATGCCGAAGGCCACCATTTGCCGCTGACCGCCCGACAGATTGCCCGCCCGCGCCGACATGCGGTTGGTCAGGTCTGGGAATAGCTCCAACACGCGGGCCTTGCGTTCGGCGGCGTGGCTGCGGTCGGTCCAAGCGCCCATGGCAAGGTTCTCGGCCACGGTCATCTGGCGAAAGACGTTCGCCTCTTGCGGCACATAGGCCACGCCGATCCCTGCAATGCGTGCGGGGCCAAGGTTGGCGATGTCGTGCCCATCCACTGTGATGGTGCCGCCGGTCACCGGCAAAACCCCCGCGACGGCCTTCAGCAGGGTCGATTTCCCCGCCCCATTCGGCCCGATGACCGAGACGATTTCCCCCGCCGCCACGTCAACATCGGCCCCGTGCACAATTTGGGTGCGGCCATATCCTGTGGTCAGACCTCGGACCTGCAGCAATGCCTCAGACATGGGCGCCCCCCAGATAAGCGCGCATCACCCGGGCGTCGGCGCGGATCTGATCGAAGGTGCCGCGCATCAGCGGCTTGCCTTCCGACATCACCACAACCGGGTCGCACAGCTTGCGGATCAGATCCATGTCATGTTCCACGATCAAAAACGTCTTGCCATGGTCGCGGTTCAGCACCGCAATCATATCAGACAGCGTCTTCATCAGCGCCGGGTTAACCCCCGCGCCGGGTTCGTCCAGCAAAATGGTGTCGCAATCGATCATCAGGGTGCGTGCCAGTTCCAGCAGCTTTTTCTGCCCGCCCGACAGATCCCCCGCTTGGCGGTCGCGGACCTGACCGAGGTTGGAAATCTCCAGCACCTCCAGCGCACGGGCATAATGTTTCGCGTCTTCCTCGCGCACGCGGCGTGGCTGCAAGAACAGCGGCAAAAGACGCTCGCCCAGCTGCCCTTGCGGCGCCATCATCAGGTTTTCCAGCACCGTCATCCCTGCGAATTCGCGCGACAGCTGGAAGGTCCGGATCATACCACGCCGCGCGCGCCGCCACGGTGGCAGCGTAGTGATATCTTCGCCCCGGTGCGCGACTCGGCCCGATTGCGGCTTCGTGACCCCCGATAGCAGATTGAACAAGGTCGACTTTCCGGCCCCGTTTGGTCCGATTAACCCGGTGATCGATCCAGGGAAAACCTGAATATCCATGCCGTCGACCGCACGAATGCCGCCGTAAGCGATCGCCAAACCCGTAGCTTCCAGGATCGGGCTGGTCATTCAAACGCCTCGGCAACTGGAAGCTGCAAGAACGCGCCTTTAGAGTGTAAAATCGTGGTCAGCATTCCCACCAGCGAGCCACGCACAGCCGCGATCAGCGCGGGGTCCGCCTGCATCATGTCAGCCACCCGCAACCCCCGGATCAGCGAGGTCGCCATCGTCATCGCAACACGCCGCTGATCGGCCGACAGATCAGCACCGGCGAACATCACATCGGCCGCCTCGGCGTAGGCCGCGAACAACCGACCCTCCAGCGCCTCGGACAGATGGGCCGCAAGCCGCGCGTCGGCACGGGCGGCGATGATCATGTCGATCGTCACTGACACACTGGTTTCTGAAAAGCTGCGCGACCAAAGCCCGTCGATAAAGGCGGCAAGATCAATCTCGCCCGCCGCGAAAGAAGCCGACATCTGCCGGGTCGCTGCGACCGAGCTGTCCCACATCGCCCCCGTGGCGTCGATCACCAGATCGGTCTTGTCAGCGAAATGGTGCAGCAGCGCGCCCCGCGACACACCCGCCCGCTTGCTGATCCGGTCTGTCGTTGTGTTGACATACCCAACTTCCACCATCAACGCGACTGTCGCGGCACGCAAAGCATCGACCGTTCGGGCCGAGCGTTCCTCTTGCGTGCGGCGAAGGGGTGCGTTCTGGTTCACAACTTAAAAACAATCATGCATGCATGTTATCTGTCAAGAATTCGCCATGCCACTTCCAAGCTTTGGCTGAAAACGCCCGTTTTTCGGGCGGTCTGGTCAGAAAACCCCTGTTTTCTGGCCGCCAAAACCATGCATCAATGCCGATTCTGAGCGTGAACCATCGGGCCAAAGCGATTCTGTCAAATTGTAGCGATCCTGCGGCAGCAGGTCACTGCCGCAGGATCAAGGTCGATGATCTTGCCCTGAGGGAAACGGTTAGATCCCCTTAAACGGAAAGCCTAACCCTGCCCATTTCGGCAGGCTTCTTTTGCCAAAACCCTGCATCCTGCGCGGCCATCAACAGGGGCCATAATGCGCTTTGGGCAGCAAGACACCCTTGCAGACCATGAACTCCTGATCCAAGCTCAACCAAGTATTGATTAAGAAACAACCATGCCGCCTATTGGGAAATGACAAAATGCCGCCAAATCGATGAGGCAAAGACGGATGATACCTTTTAATTTTCAATCAAAACGATCAGAAATGTGACACGCGTCTATAGCATCTTTGAACGGATCGGGCTTGGCGGTGGCGGCAAAATCAAAGCCGTCTTTCACCGCATGAATGCCTTGGCCGAGATGGAAAACTTCGAGCCGATCTTGCTCAACTTCGACCACAGCCAGCGCCAAAAAGTAAATTTTGCCGACCTTCGGGCGCAAGGCTTCATCGTACCCCGCGTTCAATGCCTTACAGTCCCGGAAGCCTGCTACCAAGCCGCGCTTGATGCAGGCATCAAACCGTTCGAGGGGTTTCCCGAGTTCGATCAGACCCGCGATAACGGCAAAAAGACCATCTACAAGCGAAACAATGAAGCGGTGATGGTCGACAAAACCAAACGGACATCCATAGGATCATTCACCAAGCGCGTTGTGCCCCACCCGGAAGGCGCGCTGGAATATCACCTCATCGACGCCAAGCTTCATCAGCTCATCCATAAAAAGGCTGACGGCTCGATTGAAACGACGGATTATGTCGACGCCCTGCCGATCCGATGGACGAAAACCCAAGGCCGCAACTTTGTCATTGGGAGGAACCTGATCAACGGCAAGGTTTATAGGATGCCCCGCGCCTTTGGCTGCAGCTACTTTGAAATGATCCCATGGGACAACTCGGTGGTGTTTTTCGATGGTGTGACCTCGGCCTATCTAGCGTCGGTTATCACAGCCCAACGTGTCCTTTTTCTGCATGCCGATCACCGTGGCCCCGGGGGGGAAATTGTCCCACGGTCCAAGTTCTTGATCGAAAATTTCAAAGGTGAGGCCATCATCACCTCGACCCTTGTCCACAAAGTGCAGATCGAAGCGGATGTCATACCCGCAGCAGAAGTCCACGTCATCCCGCATTTCTGCGAAAGCGTGGCCGCCGCGGTGCAGGAGCGTCGAAACCTTGTTACCGTCTCCCGGTTGGAGCTGACCGGCAAACCTATTCACGAATGCATCGAGGCATTCTGCCGGATCAAAGACGCGTTTCCCGATGTCGACTATCTGATTTACGGCGTGGGCGGCGGGCAAAAGAAACTAGAGGCGCAAATCGCCACATTGGGTTGCGGCGCGCGTGTGCACCTGATGGGCTATACCACACAGCCGCTTGCGGTTTTCCAAGGCGCGCTGGCTTCGGTGTACCCGACGACGACCGAAGGGTTCGGTCTGTCCATCCTCGAAGCCCTTTCCAATGGCTGCCCGGTGATAAGCTATGACGTCAACTATGGCCCGCGCGAGATGATCGAACCGGGGATAAAGGGCGAACTTGTCGCGCCCGGCGATATCGATGCCATCGCCGAGGCGATGCGCCGGGTGCTTGCAGCACCAAAGCAATACCAAGACGGCACAAGTCGCGGGTTAGAGCGTTACACGCGGCACGCCTACCTCGCCAACTATTCTGACATCGTCAATAAGCTTGTCCAAGAGGCTGCAAGGCCGCAGCAATCGGCAAAGATATCTCAACCGTAGCGCCATTTTTACGATCAAGCGCTTGCGCCGTGCCACCATGCCCCTCGGCGACTTTGCGCACGATCGCAAGGCCAAGCCCGCAGCCGTTGGATGTGTCATCGCCAAGTCGAAAGAAACGATCGAACACGCGGTTTTTCAACGCCGATGGGATGCCGGGGCCAGTGTCACTGACCCGAATGACAACCTGCATTTGCGAAAAATCAAGTTCCACAGCGACCTTTCCACCGGATGGGCACCCATATCGCGACGCATTGTCCAGCAGGTTTTCCATCGCTTCGCTCAGCATGATCGGGTCGGCAAGAAACGGCGCGGGTTCCCCGATCACTTTGTAAGAGACTGAAATGCCCCGGCGCAGTTCCGTTTCGGCAAAGCGCCCGACCAGCTCTTTTGCAAGCGCATCAAGATCTATGGATTGCCAGTTTTCCGTCAGGGTTCGACCGCGCGCCTTTTCCATTGATAGCAGCTGTTGCGTTAACCGGCCCGCTCTGCGCGCCGTTTCGGCCAGTTCTGCGACGCGTTTGCGCAGTTCGGGCACGGTGGGGGCGGTAACGGCGGCTTCGGCCTCGGCTTGAATGGCCGCAATCGGGTTGCGCAATTGATGTGCTGCGTCCGAGATAAAAGCATCCCGCAACGCAAAGGCTTCGGACAGACGCGAGAACAGCGAATTCATCGCCAGCACAAGGTTGCGCACTTCCTTCGGCACCTGCCGCCGAATTGGCCCCAGATCATCGGGCGAACGCAGTGCGACCGCCTCGCGCAGTTGCAACAGCGGTCGCAGACCAAGATTGATGCTGAACCAAATCAAAAGGGCCGCCGAGATGATGACAATCGCCATCAAGACAACCGATTGCATTAAAAGCTGCAGGCTTAGCGCATTGCGTTGCTGCACGGTTTGCCAAACATCGACCGTCACCCAGCCGCCAAATTGTGGCTCTGATATGAATTCGCGCAACGTGACGGCGCGGACCGTTTTTTCCAAGCTGATGGAATCGTAAAACAACGGAATTCCGGATTGCACCGCCGTATCATCCGGCAGCGGTGGTGCCTCGGAATAGCCGGTGATGAAACGCCCTTCGGGGCCTTGGATACGGTAGTAGACCGGATCACCAAGCGCATTGGAAAGCGCGTCCAAAAGCTGCTCGGTCAAGACATCGCCCTCGCTTAGCACCACATCGCGCGAAATGGTCAAGGCTACGGTCAACAACGTGTTGTCATAAAGCCGCTGCGATGTGCGCTCGGCCATGACATAGCGGGCGGCAGCGGCCAGACAGGCAATGAAGACCAGCGGCAAGATGATGAGTGTGAACAGCCGACTGCGCAGTGACCATGAATTCATGTCGCGCCATCATCCAGCAAATAACCCAATCCGCGGGCCGTACGGATCGTCACACCCGTCCCCGCCAATTTGCGCCGCAACCTCGAGACAAGCAGTTCAACCGCATTGGCATCCACGTCAGACCCTGTGCCGTAAAGCGTATCCGCAATACGTTCTTTTGACACGATACGCCCGCTATTATCGACCATGTATTCAAACAGCGCCAATTCCCGGCGTGGCAAGTCGATAATGCCGCTTGGGCCGGTCAAAACATGCATTGCACGGTTATATTCTAAGGGCCCTATCCTTTGAACACCCGATTGGAATTCTTGCCTGCGCCGCGCCAGTGCCCGGATCCGGGCGATCAGTTCGGCCAGCTCAAACGGCTTGATCAGGTAGTCGTCAGCGCCAGCGTCCAAACCCTCGATACGGTCACCAAGCTCGCCTCGGGCGGTCAACATGATCACCGGCATTGTGACTTTTTTCTTGCGAATCGAGCGCACGATATCAAAGCCGTTCATCCCCGGAAGGTTCACGTCAATGATTGCGATATCCGCACCTTCCGTCGTTAAAAACAATTCCGCTTGAAGGCCATCCGAAAGCCAGTCGACCGCATGGCCCTGATCTTGCAAGGCATTTTTAACGCCGCGCGCAAGGCTTTCATTATCTTCGACCAAGACAATCCGCATATTTCTTCCCGACAGGTTTTGGACAGGATGCGCGGTTATAGTTGTGATTATCAAGCTTTCTTGGCGAGAGGACGCAAAGACAGCTGATCAAAGTTGCAGACACAACCGCATGGTCGCCACGTTTAGACCTCGCGGTAAGTTTTTGTTGAGAGATCGGTTCAGGGAGGACCTTATATGTCAGAACTATTTACAACCACACGTCGTGGTGCGCTTGGCCTTGCGCTGGGGGCGATCACAACGCTTGGTTTGGCGGCGCCTGCTATTGCAGAAGTCTCGTTTGAAGGCAAAACCATCGAATGGATTATTCCGTTTTCGCCGGGTGGCGGCTCGGACACTTGGGCGCGCTTCAATGCGCCGCTTTTGGGCAAGCATCTGCCCGGCAACCCAACCATTGTGGTGGTGAACGAGCCCGGCGGCGGCTCCACCAAAGGCTCTAACCTTTTTGCAGCGCGGGCCAAACCGGATGGGTTGACCATTCTTGGCACCTCTGGCTCTACTCAGTTCCCTTATCTTTTGGGCGATCCGCGTGTGCGCTATGAATATGCCGATTGGAATATCGTCATGGCCTCCCCCACTGGCGGCGTTGTCTATACATCGCCTTCGACCGGTGTGACTGGTCTTGCCGATATTGCAAAATTGCAGGGTCAAAAGCTAATCTATGCCAGCCAGGGTGCGACTTCGCTTGATTTGGTGCCGTTGCTTGGCTTCAAGCAGATGGGCCTTGATGTGCAACATGTCTTTGGTTTCAAAGGCCGTGGCGATGGTCGTTTGGCGTTTGAACGTGGCGAGACCAATATCGATTACCAAACCTCTTCCAGCTATATCAAAAACGTTTTGCCGCTGGTTGAGGCGGGCTCGGCCGTGCCATTGTTCAGCTGGGGGTCGCTGGACGAAGACGGCAACCTTGTGCGCGATGCAACCTTCCCCGACCTGCCGCATTTCGGCGAAGCCTTTGAGGCGATGACTGGTAGCGCGCCATCAGGCCCCGAGTATGACGCTTATTTCGCGTTCTTCACCGCAGGGTTTCCAGCGCAAAAGATGGTTTTCCTGCCAAAGGACACTTCTGCAGAAATCGTTGCAGCGTACCAAACGGCTGTAACTGCGATGAAAGCGGACCCCGAGTATCTGGCAAGCAAAGAGGCCGTCTTGGGCACCTATGAGCAGGTAACGGCCAAAGCTGCCGACGCATTGTTCAAAAAAGGCACCGTGATCTCGGCTGATCTGCGCAAGCAAGTCGTCGATATGCTGGCTGCCGAGTATAATGTGAAACTGGGCGAATAAGCCCTTGGGCTTGTCTTAAGGGCAGGCCCCATCGGCGACCATGGCCCTGTGCTGTGGTCGCCGTCTTCAGCTTTACCCCTTCATTGCCATTCCGCAGGTGTTCTCGCGCATCTTGCCAGAGGTATTCACCATGATCGATACTCTATTGCAGGCTTTCGCCACGCTTCTGACCTTTCAGCATATGTCCTATATGTTGCTTGGGGTCTCTGTTGGCTTGGTGATCGGCGTGATCCCCGGACTGGGCGGGATCGCGGGGTTGTCGCTGTTAGTGCCATTTCTGTATGGGATGGAGCCGATTTCGGCGCTTGGAATGTTGATCGGCTTGGTGGCGGTCATCCCCACCTCTGATACGTTTTCATCGGTTCTGATGGGAATACCGGGTTCCAGCGCCTCGCAAGCCACTGTCTTGGATGGCTTTCCCTTGGCCAAGCAAGGTCAGGCCGCGCGGGCGCTGTCGGCTGCGTTTATCTCGTCCCTTTTCGGCGGCATTGTCGGCGCGATTATCCTGACCGGTTTTGTGTTGATCGCCCGGCCCCTGATCTTGCTATTTGGCTCGGCAGAGCTGTTCATGCTGGCATTGTTCGGCCTGTCAATGGTTGCGGTCCTCGCGGGGCGCAGTTTGCCGAAAGGGCTGGCCGCTTGTACCGTAGGGCTGCTGATCGGATCGATCGGGGCCGCCCCTGCAACCGGCGAGTTTCGGATGATCCTTGGCACCGAGTATCTTTATGACGGTATTCCACTGGTCATCATCGGGCTTGGCCTGTTTGCAATTCCCGAAATATCGGACTTGTTGCGCAAGAATAGCACGATTGCCGAGGGCAATTCACTTGGTTCAGGTTGGCTTCAGGGCCTGCGTGACTGGTGGGCCAATCTGTTTTTGTCGATCCGTTGTGCTGGCATTGGCTGCATGATTGGGGCGATCCCCGGCCTTGGCGGCTCGGTCGTGGATTGGATTGCGTATGGCCATGCAGTGCAATCGTCCAAGGACACCTCGAAATTCGGCAAGGGTGATATTCGCGGTGTTGTCGCACCCGAAAGTGCCAATAACGCCATGCAAGGTGGCGCGCTATTGCCGACGATGCTGTTTGGCATTCCCGGTTCGGGGTCAATGGCCGTTTTCCTTGGCGGTATGGTCTTGATCGGGATTGAGCCGGGACCGTCGATGGTCGGGCCAGATCTGAACATCACATATTCGATCATCTGGTCACTTGCTTTGGCCAATATCATGGGGGCTGGCATTTGTATGATGCTGGCGCAACCGATCTCGAAGCTGACAGAAATCCCATTCAACTACTTGGCACCTTGCATGATCGCGCTGATCTGCTTTGCCGCCTTCCAGGCCACGCGCGATTTGTCCGATTTGGTGGCATTGCTGGTGATCGGTCTGGTGGGCATCTTGATGAAACGCTTTGGCTGGCCGCGCCCAGCGCTGCTGATCGGTTTTGTGCTGGCCCCGCAGGCCGAAACCTTCTTTTATCAAGCGTTGCAGTTTAACGGTTGGGGCTTCTTGATCCGTCCCGGCGTGCTGATCATTGCTGCCCTGACGCTGACTTCCATTTACTTGGGCTTGAAAAATCGCGTTGATGACACCGGACCAACTGGTGATGCGGCGGCCACCTCTTACACCAGCCGGACGGTCCAGATCGGCTTTGCCTTAGCCTTGATGACCTTCTTTGGTGTCGCGGTTTGGGATGCAACGCAACACAGCTTTCTGGGGGCGGTATTCCCCTTGGGCGTTGGCGTGATTGGTCTGGGTTTTGGGGCGATATTGCTGGTTCACCTCTGGCGTGGTCATAGCGATCACCCCGCCTTTTTCGATTATGAGATAGTCGGCGACCATGTTGCCAATAAAGGCAACAGCTGGTTCTGGACAGGTCCTGCATGGATTGCCGCCTTGGTTGCGATGACGGCGTTGATTGGGTTCTACATCTCGATGATCGTTTTCTTTCTGGCCTTTCTGCGTCTGCGCGCCGGGGCGTCATGGCTGCGCGCAATCATCATGACGACCTGCGCTGCGCTGTTTATTCTGGGGCTCGCTTATATGCTTAGCCTGAACTTCCCGTCGGGGTGGTGGCAGGCGACGCACGATTTGCCTTGGCCATTGCGATAAGGGGGCGGGACATGACACAAACAGCTATTCCCTATCTTTTCATGCGTGGCGGCACGTCGCGCGGCGCCTATTTTAACCGCGCAGACCTGCCCGCAGACCGTGCGGTTTTGGCCGAGGTATTGCTGGCCATCATCGGTTCGGGCAACGCGCTGAACATTGACGGGATCGGCGGTGGGGCCGCTGTGACGACCAAGGTTGCCATGCTATCGCGCTCGGCAGATCCTGACGCCGATGTGGATTACTTCTTTGCCCAGGTATCGGTGATGGATCGCAGCGTTGATTTCAAACCGACCTGTGGCAATATCTTATCGGGTGTTGGCCCGGCGGCCGTGGAAATGTGTCTGGTTGCCGTGACGGGCGATGTGACGCGGGTTCGGGTGCTATCCACCAATACAGGCGCGCGGGTCGAGGCAGTGTTGCAAACCCCGGACGGCAAGATGCGCTACGACGGCGATGCAGCGATTGACGGTGTGCCGGGAACCGCCGCCCCCGTGTATCTGAACTTTATGGATGTGGTTGGGTCCGCCACCGGTGCGCTGTTGCCAACCGGCAATCTGCGCGATGTGATCGACGGGATTGAGGTGACCTGCATGGATGTTGCCATGCCGATGGTCATCGCCCGCGCCGCTGATTTTGGCCTGACCGGTTTTGAGAGTATTGAGGAAATCGACGCCAACCGGGCGTTTTATGCCCGGATGGAGCCGATCCGGATTGAAGCAGGTAAAAGAATGGGCATGGGCGATGTGTCGGGTTCGGTCACACCCAAATTCGGGTTGCTGACAAGGCCGCGCGCCGGTGGCACCATTTGCGCGCGCTACTTCATGCCAAAAAGCTGCCATCCGACAATGGCCGTTACAGGTTCGCAATGCTTGGCCTCTTGTGTGTTGACGCCCGGCACCGTCGCCGAAGGGCTGTTCGAGCCGCCAAAAGGCATGCCTGCATTGGTGGTGATCGAGCATCCTGCGGGGACAATTGATGTGACGGTCGATTACGAAAACGGGGCCGACGGGTTCAAATTGCGATCTGCGGGGTTGCTGCGAACCGCCCGGTTGCTGGCACGTGGCGAGGTTTTTGTACCCAAGCGCGTCTGGGATGGTCATTGATTTTGGCTCAATTCGCATTAGCTATGCACTCCCCAATGATATAGAACAAAAAGTGAACACAGGAGGCGCACATGGACCATCACGACTATCTGGCCTGGCTATCTGAGATTGATGATCTGTCCCCGTAC